>NZ_JBEZGJ010000092.1:0-29220 GCF_040649965.1 Micromonospora sp. NPDC048843 | reverse complement strand
CAACTGGCGGATGCGCGGCACGGATGGCACAGACGCCACCGGTTGGACCGGCGCCTGCTATTTCCGGGTGGACCGGACCGGGCCCACCACCCCGGCGATCAGGAGCGTCCAGGGCAGTGCCGGCTGGCGGCCGGCGAGCGCGTCGAAGGCCAGCGAGGCGCGTCGTCGCGCCTCCTCGGCGGCGGATCCCACCAGGTCACCCGCCCCGTCGGCGAGATCGCTGCTGTTCTGGCGGGCCGAGCGGGCGGTGTCCCGCACACTGTCTCCGGCGTAGCTGACGGCCGAGAGTAGGTGCTCCCAGGCCTGGTCTGCGATCCGCTCCGGCTTGCTGCGGCGGTCCAGCAGGTTGGTTCCGAACATCGTGGTTACCTCCTCGGGTGCCGAAGCCGCCGGCCACTTCGGACTTCGGCGTCTTTCCAGCGCGTCACGGTGTCGCCTACCCCGCAGTGCCCCGCGTCAGCCGGACGCAAACCCCGACCTCCGCGGAGCACCGGTAGCTCGGCGCGCCGGAACCCGGCGCGCCACCGAATCAGCGCACCGCTGACACGGCGACACCTCGGGCGAAGTCGTCGTCATCGTCGTCATCGTCGCCCCCGCCACCGAAACCGCAGGCCAGGACGAGGGCGAGCAGAACACCGACGCCGGCCAGCCCGGCAAGTCGCTTGATCATTGAAGATCCTCTCCGTCGCGGTGGTGTCCCGGCCGATGCTAGGGCGCGTCGGCAACCGGGACGCGAGTCGCGCCGGCCGACGGTGGGCGACACGCCGACGGCACACGGGGCAGGCGTCCGTCGTGGCCGGTTGTCGGGCGCGCCGGGTCCGGACCGCTACCCTGGTTCGGCGGCGGGCCGGTCACGACCGATCGTCGATGGTCAGATAACGAAAAGTCTTGAGTAATCAGATACTGAAAAGTGCGGATATGGGTGGCTTTGTGGGCCCGGATCCGCGAATTGCTCATCCCGAGGGGTGGCGACCGAGGCCGTCGGAGGAATACTCTCGGTCGCGGCCCGCGTACTGATGAGGCGCCCGGGGGACGGGCGGGTGGAGGTGCTCGCGTGAGCCTGTCGATCGTGAAGTCGGTTCTGTCCGGTGGTGTCGTGGAGATCGCCCCACGGGGTGAGATCGACGTCGACACAGCGTACGAGGTGCGCGAAGCGATCGCCGAGGTGCTGGCCAAGGGCCGCCCTCTGCGCATCGAACTCAACATGAGGTTGGTCACCTTCATCGACTCGGTCGGCATCAGCGCCATGGTCGCCGGCTTCCAGACAGCCGAGGTCAGCGACGTCAAGCTGGTGGTCACCGAGCCGAGCCGGTTCGTGCACCGGCAGCTCTGGGTGACCGGCCTGCTCGGTCTCTTCGGCGCCCCGGAGCCCTACTTCGCCGGCGCTGCCACCCCCGAGGTGCTGCCCGGCGCCTGAGCGCGCCGGGCATCCCCGTCAGGGCTGCTCGTCCAGGCCGGTCAGGTCGATGTCGGTCGCCTCGGTGACCGCTCGGACGGCCGTCACCGACGCGTACCCGGCGGCCAGCAACGCCACGTCCGTGCCCGGCTGCGCGGCCTGCCCCGGCTCCTCCAGCGAGGTACGAACGAACCCGTGGCCGGATTCGGCCACCGTCATCTGCACCTGACCGAAGCTGGCCAGGGTGCCGCGCCGCACCCCGCGCAGCTGCCCGTGTGGCAGGTCCGGGGTGTTCACGTTGAGCACGCTCTCCATGGGCGCGGAGGTCAAACGGGGGAGCAGGTCCAGGGCGACCCGCGCGGCGGTGCCCCAGTGCCGTTCGGCGTCGCGTACCCGGGCAGCGGCGTCCACTGCTGCGCCACCGCTCGCGGCCGTCGCCTCGCCGGCGGAGAGCACGTCCAGGGAGACCGCCATCGCCCGGCAGCCGTTGGTAGCTGCGGTGAAGGCAGCGCCCACGGTGCCGGAGTGCAGCACCGCCCGGCCGGCGTTGGCGCCCCGGTTGACCCCGGAGAGCACCACCGACGGCGGTGGGCCGAACGCCCCGTGCAGGGCGATCAGCGTGATGAAGCCCGGGGAGCCGGCGACCCCGTACGCCGGCACACCCGCCAGGTCCGGCAGCGGGTGGTCGTTCACGACGACTCGCCCGTCGCGCTCCATGGCGCTCATCGCGGCGCTGGTGCCGCTCGCCTCCTCCATCGGCGCGGCCACCACGACGTCCAGACCCCGCTGCCGGGCGGCCCAGGCGAGCGCCTGGATGCCCGGCGCGGCGATCCCGTCGTCGTTGGTGATCAACACCCGGAGTGTCATCGCTCGACCACCCGGCCGGCCAACTCGTCAGGGGTCGTCCGCTCCTGTTGCCGGCTGTCCGCCGGCACCAGCCGGACCCGGTCCACCAGGCCGGTGATCGAGTCCAGCCGTCCGGTGCCCAGGCCGTGCCGGGTCACGTTCAGCGCACCAGCGGCGGCGCCGGTGCGGATCGCGGTCCGAATGTCCCCGCCCCTGGCCACGACGGCCGCCACTCCGGCCGTCATCGAGTCGCCCGCGCCGCGTGGGTCGGCGGCCTCCAGCCGGGGCATCTCGACCTGGAACAGCTCCCCGTCGATGAGCGCCAACGCCGGCTGGTCGGCGCGGCTCACCACCACCGTCTCGGCGCCGCCCGCGTGCAGCTCGTACATGGCCCGGGTCAGCTCCTCGGTGTCGTCGCTGCGGGCGCGGCCGTCGCGGATCAACTCCTCGTGACTCACCTTGAGGAAGAACACGCCGCTCTCCAGCACCGAACCGAGGTGATCGCCGGAGAGGTCGACCACCACCCGGCCGCCGTTCGCGCCGAGGTCGGCGGCGAAGCGTCGGTACAGGTCGGCCGGTACGAGCCACGGTTCGTTCGGCCCACTGAGCATGCTCACCGAGGCCCGCAGGCCCTCGCCGAGGGCGAGGTTGTACAGCTCGTCGATCTCGTGTCGGCTCAGCGGCTGCCCGGGCACGTCGGCGATCTCCTGCCGGGAGCCGTCGCGGCGATCGTGCACGTACCCGCCGCTGCCGGAGTCACGGACCACCACCTTGAGGTCCACGCCCTCGCTGACCAGCAGCGGCTCCAGCACCTGGCCGATCTCACCGCCGAGGGCGGCGCAGAGCACCACGTCGACTCCGAGGGAGATCACCATCCGGGCCTGCCAGACACCCTGTCCGCCAGGGTGCAGGTGCAGCTCGGGGTGGTCGTTGGGCTGGTCCACAGTCACCGTCAGCTGTGGAGTGGGCGCGAAGACCATCACGTGCCCACTCATTGGTCGTCGCCGTTCATGCTGGCCGCCCTTCGGCATCTTCGGGAAGGTTTCGCACTAACCGACCTTAATGGCGCAGATGGTGGCAGGTCGGCGCATCGGCCCGGTCCGGCGCGGCGCTGAGGGCGCGGGGGCGTTGCCAGCCAGACATCGGTACGGGACGATCGGGCGACCAAACGACGGCGGGAGACGGTGTGCTCAGCAGCGATACCTTCAGCTAC
This sequence comes from Micromonospora sp. NPDC048843, assembly GCF_040649965.1. Classification (NCBI taxonomy): domain Bacteria; kingdom Bacillati; phylum Actinomycetota; class Actinomycetes; order Micromonosporales; family Micromonosporaceae; genus Micromonospora; species Micromonospora sp. NPDC048843. The sequence continues at coordinate 25,765 of NZ_JBEZGJ010000092.1, read as the reverse complement.
ACCGTCCAGGCCCGGTGCTCACCCGCCGAGGCGGCAGCGTTGCTCAGCGACCTGACCCGGCAGGGCGAGCTGCATCCGCTGATCGTGCGGGTTCGCCGGGTGCCGCCCCGGCCCGGCGCCCAGGCCAGCTATACGATCAACGACCGGTTGGCGGCCGGTCCGCTGCGCTTCCGGACCACCTACCACGCGGACGTGCTGATCAGCGAGGCCGACGAGATCGTCATGGTGGCCCGCCAGTGGCCGGCCACCACGGTGCGAAACCACACCCGACTGCGCGCCGAGCCGGACGGCCTGGTCCGCATCGACGTGGAGATCACCCTGACCGCGCCGACGCCGCTGTTCCGCTACGCCTTCCGCCAGGCCCAGGCCGCTCACCTAGCCCTAGCCACCCGCCTGGGCGCGGCCCTGGACCAAACCAGCACCCCCCCAAACCCCACCTGACCCGCGCCGCGCCGCGCCGCATCGCCCCGCCCGCCGCCCCGCCGCGTCGATCTTGCAGTTTCGGTTGTCTATATCGGCGTAATGCCCCATATGTCGGGACAGTAAGTGCAAGATCGCGGAGCAGGGCAGATCGCTTGCGCTTGGTGCGACGTGCTCAGCGGGGGTGGCGTCTAGATCGTGGTTGCGGCGCGATCACGGCTCGTGCGGGCCGGTCGGGTGGCGGAACGCCGGCCCCACGGCTTGTAGGTGGACAGCACCGTCGCGATGACCATCAGGCTTGTCGACACCGCCGGCGCGATGACCAGGTCGGCGCGATCCCGGGCGGGCAGGGCGGCACCGACCGCTCCGGCGTGACGCAGGTTCGGGGTGAGCAGGAACAGCACCAGCCCGACCATCACCGTGGTGAGCACGAGCTTGACCAGCACCCAGCGGTGGCGCAGCAGGCCCCACGGGGTGAGCAGCGAGCTGGCGACTCCGATCAGCCAGACCAGGACGCTCAGCGGCGCGAACAGCACAGTGCCGACCAGGGCCGTGACCGGATAGACCACCGCCGGGTCGGCGCCCCGCTGGACGGCGATGCCGAGGGTGAGCAGCACCAGGTCGGCGCCGAGCCAGCCGAGCGAGGTGACGAGGTGCAGGGTGAGCAGCGCCTTGCGGGTGGTGGGTCGGATCCGAGGCATACCGCGATGCTGCCCGCCGACCGCTGCCGGGTCGTCCGACGAGCGACGACATCAGGGGTACGCCCGGCGACGTAGCCCGGCCCCGGACACACGTGATGCCTGCGAGCCAGCACACGACTCACAGGCATCACGACGCGTGGGTCAGTAGACCGACAGGTGTACGTGGTTGGTGTGGTCGGTCGACGGGGTGCCGTGCGCCCCGCTGTACGACTTCCACCCGCTGCTGGGCAGCCAGATCTGCCTGTACCAGATCACGTAGAGCACGGCGAGCCGGTCCGCGTTGCGGATGAAGTACGCGGCCAGGTTGTTGCCGTACGTCTTGTCGCCGCCTGTGGCGTTCCCGCCGAAGCCGCCCTTCTGCGCCGCGAAGTCGCAGGCCCGGCCCTTCGGGTGTTCGCCGGAGCCGCTGGGGCGGTGGCACGAGACGTAGCGGGTGAATCCGGCGGCCTTGGCCTGGTTGAGCGCGTGCAGGGTGCGTGGGGTGATGCAGCCGTTGGCCGGCGTGGGGTCGTTGACGCTGCACGACTCGGAGGGCCAGGAGCCGTCGGAGTTGCGCGGTGCGGCCTTCGCGTTGGCGCTGGAGGTGCCCCGGTTGGAGCCGGCGTCGGCTGTGGTCTGCGGTTTGGGTGTCGTGGCCACTGTCAGGGCCCGTTCGGCCTGCTCCTTGCGCTTGGCCATGACCGCGACCTGCTTGCGCTGTTCGTTGATCTCACCGTCCAGGGCGACCCGGGTGCGGTTGGCCTTGTCCTTGCTGTTCAGCAGGTCGCGCAGCACCCGGTCCTCGTTGGCCGCCACCGCGTCCAGCGCGGCTGCCCGGTCCATGAAGCCTTCCGGAGTGTTGCTGTTGAGCAGCGCCGACATCGCACCGAGCCGACCGGTGCGGTAGGCCACCTCGGCGATCTCGCCGACCTTGCCGTTGCGCTGGTCGATCTCACCCTCGATGGTCGTCAGCTGGGTGGCGAGTTGCTTCTGCCGTTGCACCGAGGTGTCCAGGGCGCGCTTCGCGTCCAGGTAGCCCTTGCTGGCCGCCTCGAGTTGGGCCCGCAACGCCGGGGTGCCGCCCTCCTCGTCGGAGTCGGGTGCGGCGGCCCGCAGGCCGGTCGGGGGAGCGGCCGAGGCGGTGCCGGCCGGAAGCGCGACGCCGAGGGCGAACATCGCGACGATCAGGGCCGCCAGTCGGGCGGCGGGTGGTCGTGCTGGTGCCACTGCGCATGTCCTTCCGTCAGCCGCCGACCGGGTTAGCTGACGGGTTCGGGACGGAAGATCCCTACCGCTGACGCGGATGCACCCCAGGAACATGGTTCCCCGGTTCGCCCAGTTGGGCGATTAGGCGGCGACCGCCACCGGCGCCGGGAGGGCGCCGCCTTGTGGAGGCCGGGACCGAGCCTACCGGTGCGGGTGGGGCCGCTGCAGCCGATGTGACGGACGGTGCGTGCGTCGCCACGGAAAATTACGGCGCCGTCACCATTCGATGGAGCCACAGGCTCCAGAAGCGGCGCCGGGCTCGATCTGCAACGTCGCGTGCTCGATGCGGAAGTCGTCGTGCAGGGCCGTACGGGCCGCGGTGAGCACCGCGCCGACCTCCGCGCCGGGTGCCATGGTCAGGTGAGCGGAGGCCACCTCCATGCCCGAGGTGAGCGTCCAGACGTGCAGGTCGTGCACCTCGACGACACCGGGGACGGCGGCGAGCCGGTCGTGCACCGCGGTCACCTGGAGGTGCTCCGGGGCGGCCTGCACCAGGATGCGGATGGCGGCGCGGGCCAGCCGCCAGGTGCGGGGCAGGATGAACACGCCGATGGCGACCGCGACCAGGGGGTCGGCCCACCACCAGTCGGTGACGGTGATGAGTAGCGCCGCGCCGATGACGCCGACCGAGCCGAGTAGGTCACCGAGCACCTCCAGGTAGGCGCCCTGGAGGTTGATGCTCTCCCGGGCTCCGGCGCGCAGGAGCGCGAAGGCGGCGATGTTCGCGAGCAGGCCGAGCACTGCCACCGCGAGCATCGGGCCGGCGATGACCTGGTGCGGGTCGCCGAAGCGGCGGATCGCCTCGATCACCACGTAGATCGCGACGCCGGAGAGCAGGACGGCGTTGGCCAGCGCGGCGAGCACCTCGAGCCGGTAGAGCCCGAAGGTGCGCTGCGGGTCGCCGGTGGCCCGCCGGGTCGCCGTGATGGCGGCGAGCGCCATCCCGATGCCGAGCACGTCGGTGAACATGTGCCCGGCGTCGGAGAGCAGGGCGAGCGAGCCGGTGTGCAGGGCGGCCACCGCCTCGACCACCATCAGGGTGGCGAGCAACCCGAACGCCGCCCAGAGTCGACCTCGGTGCTGGTGTGCGGCATTGGCGACGGACCCATGGTGGTGGTCATGACCTGCGCCCACGAGAACCACCTTCCGCCGCTGGTCGGGACCCGGTCAAATGTATGCTCACATCGCTATGTGTGCAAGTGTACGGGCAGGGCCTTCCGCTGGCGGCAGTCCGCACACGTCAGCCGGTCGGGTCGATGGTGGTGAGCCGCTGGGTGGCCCGGGAGAGCGCCACGTACAGGGTGCGCACGCCGGCACCCGGATCCGCCCGGATCTCGCTCGGGGCGACCAGCACCACCCCGTCGTACTCCATGCCCTTGGCCTCCAGGCTGGTCACCACCTGCAACCTCGGCGCGCCGAGCGCGCCGAGCCACCCGGCGACCTCGTCCCGGCGGGGGACCGGCGTGATCACCCCGACCGTGCCCTCCACCTCGGCCAGCAGGCCGGCGGCAGCCTCCACCGTCGCGGTCTCCAACTCCGTCGCGGGCACCACCAGCTCCACCGGCTCCACCCCGGTCGAGCGGACGGCGGTCGGCAGCGGCAGGTCCGGGTAGAGCCGACGGATCTCCGCCGCCGCCACCGCGAAGATCTCCGCCGAGTTGCGGTAGTTGGTGGTGAGCGTGAAGTCGTGTCGCTTGCGCCGGCCCAGCGCCTGGTCCCGGGCCCGGTCCAGTTCGTCGGGGTCGCCGGTCCACGCGGTCTGCGCGGGGTCGCCCACCACCGTCCAGGAGGCAAGCCGGCCGCGACGACCGATCATCCGCCACTGCATCGGCGAGACGTCCTGCGCCTCGTCCACGACCACGTGCGCGTAGTCCCGGTAGTCCTCCGGACGCTCCCGGGCCGCCGCGCGGGCCGCCCGCTGCCGTTCACCGAGGGTGCTCAGCTCACGGACGCCGCCGGCGAGCTGGAACGGATCGCGTCGCGCGCGGGCCGGCTGTGCGGGCTTACCGAGCAGCGCGTCCAACTCGTCCAGCAGTGCCACGTCGGCGATGGTCAGCCCGGCCGAGTCCAGACTCCGGTACGCGGCGCTGAGCAGCCGGATCTCCGCCGAGGAGAGGATCCCCCCGGCGTACCGGCGCAGCCGGTCCGGCTGCGCCAGCCAGCCGAGCACGTGCCGGGGGTGCAGCCGAGGCCACCATGCCTTGAGGAACTCCCGGAACTCCGACCGCTCGGCGATCTCCGCCTCGAACGCCGGTTGTTCCGGAAGCCGACCGCTGCTCAGCTCACGGGCCTGCGCCCAGAGCGCGGCGAACACCCCGTCGAAACCGGTCCGGCGCACCTCGTTGCGTCGTGCGCCGCGTTGCAGCGCGCGGTCCCGGATCCGGTCCAGCGCGGCCCGGTCCAGCCGCAGCAGCGTGCCGCGGTAGAGCAGCCGCAGCTCACCCGGGCCGCCCGGCACCGCGTCGCGGGCCGCCCGCTCCAGCACCCGGCGCATCCGCAGCGAGCCCTTCACCGCCGCCACCTCGGGCGGGTCGGGGCGGGTGGCGGTCATCCCCGGGAAGAGGGTGCCCAGCGAGTGCAGGGTCGCGGTGTCCTCACCGAGCGACGGCAGCACGGAACCGATGTACTCGACGAAGACCGACGACGGGCCGACCACCAGGATGCCGCCGCCGGCGTAGCGGCTGCGGTCGGAGTACAACAGGAACGCGGCCCGGTGCAGGGCGACAGCTGTCTTGCCGGTGCCTGGGCCGCCCGCGACGATCGTCACGCCGGAGCCGGGGGAGCGGATCGCCTCGTCCTGCTCCCGCTGGATGGTCGCCACGATGTCGCGCATGCCCCGGCCGGTGGCCTTGGACAGGGTGGCCAGTAACGCGCCGTCACCGACGACAGTCATCCCCTCCGGGGCGGCCGTCGGGTCCAGCAGGTCGTCCTCGATCCGGGTGACCCGCTCGGCGCGGGACTGGATGGTGCGGCGCCGCACCACGTCCAGCGGCTGCGCCGGGGTGGCCTGGTAGAAGGCGGCCGCGGCCGGCGCGCGCCAGTCGACGACGAGCGTGACGGCGTTCTCGTCGCGGATCCCCAGTCGCCCGACGTGCAGCACCTGGCGGTCGAGCAGGTCCAGCCGGCCGAAGACCAGCCCCTCGTGCTCGGCGTCCAGGGTGTGCCGCCGCTGCGCCGCGTGGAAGACCATCGCGTCGCGCTCGACCAGGGCGCCGTGCGTGCCCACCCGGGCCATCCGGTAGCCGTCACGCTCGGCGCGGACGGCCGACTGCCGCAGCTCGGCCAGTCGGGCGTACACCCGGTCGAGGTGTCGTTGCTCGACGGCGATCTCCTGCTCCAGGCCGGTCTGGTCGGTCAACGCACGCTCCTTCAGAGGTCGCCGGCAGGCAGCGGGAACCGCGCGGGCCAACCGAGAAGAGTACGGCCCTGGGCGCGACCCGCCGCGCCCGAGGTGCGCGAACGTGCTCAGGCACCCGTCCCGGCGGGGGTCGCGCCATTGTGAGCCGGCGGCGACGCGCCACTGTGGGCCGGCGGCGATTCGGCGAGCACCCGCCGCACGACGCCGGTCAGCGCGGCGTTGACCTCGTCCGGACGTTCCATCATCAGCATGTGCCCGGCACCCGGGCAGACGGTCAGCTCGGTGGCCGGCAGGGCCGCCGCGATCGACTCGGCGCACGGTGGTGGGGTCAGCCGGTCGCGGTCACCGACCAGGGCGGCGGCCGGCAGGTGGGCCAACGCGGCGAGGGTGTCCAGTCGGTGCTGGGTGCCGATGGAGGCGCGGAACCCGCCGATCGAGCGCAGCGAGGCCCGAGCCACCGCCGACGTCACCAGGCGGATGTCGGCCGGCTCGCAGCGGTCACCGAAGAGCATCCACCGGATGCTCGGTTGCAGCGCGTTCAGCAGTGCCCGGGGCGCGCGCCACGAGCCACACCGGGCCAGCACGCCGGCGCCGGTCGTCTCGGCCAACCGGATCAACCGGGCGATCCGCGGCGAGAGCCCGTAGACGGTGTGCGTGTGCCCCTCGGCGGTGGTCGAGACGAAGACCAGGCCGGCGGTACGGGCGGCGAAGTGCGCGGGATGGCGGTGGGCGTACTCCATGATCGTCATGCCGCCCATCGAGTGCCCGACAAGCACCACCGGGCCGGTCGGCGCGACCGCGTCGATCACCGCCGCCAGGTCGTCACCCAACTGGGCCACTGTGGCAGTGGGCAGCGCCATGCAACTGGACCGGCCGTGCCCCCGCGCGTCGTAGGCGACCACCCGCACCGCACCGCCGAACGGCGGTGCCGTGAGCGCGTCGACCTGCCGGTGCCAGGCGCGCCCATCCAGCGTCCAGCCGTGCAGCAGGATGGCGGTGACCTGGGCGTCCGTCGGACCCGTCGCCTCGACGTTGAGCCGTACGCCGTCCGGCAGGCCGACCTCGAACCGCTCCGGCATCGCCACCTCCCCAGGGCCGCCCAGTACCACCAGCACCTCCGATACCCGGCGGTAACATGGGCTACCCGCCATGACACCACGCCAATCGCGCCGTGGCGAACATTCCCGACCTCGCCCGTGCCGGACGGCGGCGGGCCAAGCTGAACGGCATGGGGTCGTCGGGAGCGCCCATGGGTGCGACGTCGGGGCAGGGGCGGCAGGCCGGCGGCACGCCCCGCGCCGCGCTGGCCGACCTGCTCGCCGGGAATCGGCGGTTCGTCAGCGGCCAGCCGGTGCACGGACACGACGTCACTGCCGCCGCTGCGGCCTCTGGCGACCAGCAGCCGTACGCGGTGGTGCTGGGCTGCATCGACTCCCGGGTGCCGCTGGAGGCGATCTTCGACCAGACCTTCGGCGCGATCTGCGTGATCCGTACCGGTGGGCACGTGCTCGATCGCGCGGTCTGCGGCTCGATCGAGTACGTGGTCGGCCAGCTCGGCGTACCGCTGGTGATGGTCCTCGGCCACGAGCGGTGCGGCGCGGTGCAGGCCACTGTGGAAGCGCTGCGCACCGGGCAGCGTCCCGGTGGGTCGCTGGCGCACCTGGTGGACGAGATCGCCCCGGCGGTCACCGAGGCGGGGCTGCACGATCCGGCGGTGCAGCCGCTGGCGATCCGCCGGCACGTCCGGCGCACGGTGCGCACCCTGCGCGAGGACGATCTGCTGGCCGGGCCGGTGGCCGCCGGCCGGGTGGCAGTGGTCGGCGGCCTCTACGACCTGGCCACCGGCGAGGTCGCCCTGCTCGATCCAGGCTGACCCGGGCCGCCGGACATGCGAGACCGCCCGCCGGGAAGTCCCAGCGGGCGGTCTCGTTGGTGCGGTGGGGGAGGGCTCAGCCCTCGAAGACGCCGGCCGCGACCAGGCGCTTCTCGGTGGCCTCCCAGCCGTCACCCGGGTGGGTGGCAGCCAGGTTGTTGATCTCCGCCCGGATCTTGGCGGCGTGGCCGGCGGCGGCCAGAACGCGGATCTCCTCGACGAAGGCGTCGGAGTCCGTGCGCAGGTGCGCGGTCTTGCCGTTGGTCAGGTTCCGCACGTAGGCGTGCTTGCCGCCGTTGAGCGGGATGAGGTACTTGAACTCGCCCAGCACGCTGAGGGCGCCACCCTGGCCAGCCTGGCCGGCCCGGACGGACGCGCGCGCGGTCTTAGAGGTGTTGCTCGCCACGGAGGTACTCCTTGCAAGACGTACGGGAGGACTGGACGTCCGGGGGCTGTGTGCGGGCCACACTGCGCTCGGCCCGCGAAGATGTAACGCGGCATAAGCCGCCGGTGGAACTGTACAGGACCACGACATCATGCTGGTCGTCGCGGTGTCCTGAGGGGTAACCGCAGCCACCCGTCCGGCTATTCCAGCCGGCGTTTTTTCCGATTCCCTGGCGCACCACGCGTCACAGGAGTCATCATGTGTTGCAGCAGCCACCTGGGTGGACGAGGTCGTAGGGGAAGACGCACCTCGCTCTCCCGGGAGGTCACCGTGCCAACGCGTGGCGTCGTATACGTCCATTCGACCCCGCTCGCCGTGTGCTCACACGTCGAGTGGGCGATCGCGCGCGTCCTAGCCGCGCCGGTCAACCTGCAGTGGACGGCTCAGCCCGTCGACCCCGGCGCACGCCGGGCCGAGTGCGGGTGGACCGGTCGTCCGGGGACGGGCGCCGAGCTGGCTGTTGCCCTCCGGCAGTGGCCCATGATCCGTTTCGAGGTCACCGAGGAGCCGAGTCCCGGTGCCGACGGTGAGCGGTTCATGTACGTGCCAGCCCGTGGCCTGTTCCGGGCAACGGTCGGCGTGGCCGGCGACATCCAGCTCGGCGAGGACCGCCTTCGGGCGCTGATGGCGGCCTCCCGGGCCCCCGAGGCGTTGGCGCACGCCCTCGACAAGGCGCTCGGCACGGCGTGGGACGCTGACCTGGAGCCCTACCGGTACGCCGGCGACGGCGCCCCGGTGACCTTGCTCACTCGGGTCGGCTGACCCGGTCGGTGGGCCGCTGGCCGTGGGCCGTCGCACCGGTGACGACCGGTAAGGTCAAGTTGCCCCGATAAGGGAGAAGCTGGTGGGATGGGCGGCGTGTCGAATCGCCCGTGGCGCGCCAGTGTCGCTGTCGCCGCCCTGACCGCCCTGCTCGTCTCCGGCTGCTCAGGTGACCCGGAGCGCCCCACGCCGACGCCCAGCCCGGTCGCCACGTCCGCGGGCCCGAGCGTCCCGGCCGCGCCGCCGGCCAGCGACCCCGCCGGCCGCGCCGCCGCGCTGGTCGCGACGCTGTCCGACGAAGACCTGGTCGGTCAGGTGCTGATGCCGTACGCCTACGGCGACTCGGCGACGAAGGTCTCCGCCGGCTCGGCGGCCGGTAATCAGGCCCTCGCCGGGGTGGACACCCCCGCCGACATGATCGCCAAGTACCGGCTGGGTGGCCTGATCCTGGTCGGCTTCAGCGCCGACGACCCGACAAAGGGCAACCAGGAGACCACCAACGTCGACAACCCCAAGCAGGTGCACGAGCTCACCGCCGGGCTGCGTACCGCCGCCGGTCGGCTCGCCGCCGGCTCGGCGCCGCTGCTCATCGGCACCGACCAGGAGTACGGCGTCGTCACCCGCGTGACCGACGGGGTCACAGTGCTGCCCAGCGCCCTCGCGGCCGGCGCGGCCGGTGACCCGAAGCTCACCGAGGCCGCCTGGCGGGCCGCCGGCGCCGAGTTGGCCGCGATGGGCATCAACATCGACTTCGCCCCGGTGGCCGACGTGCTGGCCACCCGCAGCACCGTGATCGGCTCCCGGTCGTACGGCGCCGACCCGAAGCAGGCCGCGGCGCAGGTGGGCGGCGCGGTCCGTGGCCTCCAGGCGGTCGGGGTCGCGGCCACCCTGAAGCACTTCCCCGGGCATGGTCACAGCGCCGACGACTCGCACCAGGACCTTCCGGTGCTGACCCAGTCCGCCGCGGCGTTGCAGAGCGGCGCATGGCCGCCGTTCACCGCCGGGATGGACGCGGGCGCGATGGCAGTGATGTCCGGTCACCTGGACGCGCGAGCGATCGACCCGGGGACCCCGGCGACGTTCTCGCACAAGCTGCTCACCGACGTCCTGCGCGGCCAACTCGGCTTCAAGGGCGTGGTGATCACCGACGGGATGAACATGCCGCCCGCGATGCGCTGGGCTCCCGGCGAGGCGGCGGTCCGGGCGCTCAACGCCGGTAACGACCTCATCCTGATGACCCCGAACGTCGGTCAGGCGTACGACGGGCTGCTCGCCGCGCTGCGCGGCGGATCGCTGCCCCGGACCCGGCTGGTCGAGGCGGTCACCCGGGTGCTGACCATGAAGTTCCAGCTCGCTGAGCTGCCGGCGGCGCAGATGTCAACGCTCAACACCCCGGCGCACCGGGCGGCGGCCGACGCGCTGGCCGCCGCCGCCGTCACAGTGCTGCGCGGCGCCTGCGGCAAGGCGGTACGCGGGCCGGTCACCGTCACCTCGTCCGGCGGTCGGGACGGCACCCGGGCCACGCTCACCGCAGCGTTGACCGCCGCCGGGATGCAGGTCAAGCCCAGCGGCGGCACGATCGTGCACCTGGTGGGCTACGGCGACGGCGCCAAGGACCTGAGCCCCGACGCGGCGGTCACGGTCGCCATGGACACCCCGTACGTGCTGGCCGACGCGAAGTCACCGACGCTGCTGGCGACGTACTCCTCCAGCCGGGCCTCGATGACCGCCCTCGCCGCCGTGCTCGCCGGCAAGGCCCGGCCCGGTGGCCGGTCCCCGGTGGCCGTTCCCGGTCTGCCCGCGACGACCTGTGGCACCTGACCGACCGGAAGCGGACGGCTCAGCGCCCACCTCACTCGCCCTTCGCGAGCCCGCGCACCGCGAGCCGGTACGCCGGCAGCACGTCGGTCCGTTCGGTGATCAGCCCCTCGTTGACAGCGAAGACCAGCGTCTGCCCCGCCGACTGGACGGCCAGCGCCCAGTTCCGCGACTCATCCTCCTCCTCGACCAGCGGGTTGGTGGCGAGCCAGGTCATCTCGGTGGCGTCGAAGCCGCCGGCGCGCAGGTCGCGGAACTGTTGCCCGGCGACCGTCTCGCCGGCCCCGGCTGCGAAACTCTCCAGCGCGGCGCGCGGCGTGACAGTCGGCGAGTCCGCCGCCCAGATCCGCACGAATCCGCCGCCGGCCGAGCGGCCGTCCACCTCGCAACGCACGGTGCTGCCGCCGCGCTTGGTGAGCGCCTCGCCGACCAGCTCGGCCAGCTCGCCCTTGGGAGGCTCGATCGCCTTCGCCGTCCACCCGTCGGCCAGCGGAAACGTCACCGGTACCGGGCAGGGGGAGCCGGTGCCGCCGGTGGTGCCGCCGGGCGACGCCGCAGCCACCTCGTCGTACCAGGGCTCGCCAGTGGCCTGTGGGGCCGGGCTGCCGGCCGCGGGCCCGGCGGGAGCGCGGCCGTCGTCGCCGCAGCCGGTCAGCAGGCCGAGGGTGAGCGCCGCCGACACGGCGACGCGGGTACGAGTGTCCATCGTGGTGATCCCCGTCAGTCGATCTTCAGTCGGCCCATCTAAGCCGTGCGGTCTCTCGACGTCAATCGGGATCGTGTTCCCGCGCGACGGAAATCGGGTCGCCCCCGCACCGGTCGGTCTGACAGCCTCACCCCATGGGAGCGGCAGCAGGATTCCGGCACGTGCAACGGGCGGACGGCACTGTGGTGATCACCCACCACGGCCGGGTCGCAGGCACGCTGCGCGGCGCTCGGGCCGCCGAGTTCCTGGCCGAGGTCGACGACGACCCGCAGTTGGTGATGGCCCGCTGGACCGGCAACTACCGCCACGGCAACGAGCGCACCGCCAAACAGCACCCCCGCAACCGAGGCTGAACGACGAAAGGGCCCCTCCTCTCGACGAGGAGGGGCCCTTTCGCGGGATCTCAGGGTCGGGCGAAGACGAGAGCCACGTTGTGGCCGCCGAAGCCGAACGCGTTGTTCAACGCGGCCGGGATCTCCATGTGGCGGGCCTTGTGCGCGGCGACATCCAGGGTGAGGCCTGGGTCTGGGTCGTCGAGGTTGATCGTCGGAGGGACGACACTGTCGCGGATCGCCAGGATGGTGGCGATCGACTCCAGCGCACCGGCCGCACCGAGCAGGTGACCGGTCATCGACTTCGTCGCGGACAGCACCGGGTGGTCGCCGAGCGCCTTGTGCAGCCCGCCGATCTCCAGCATGTCCCCGATCGGGGTCGAGGTGGCGTGCGCGTTGACGTGCACGATGTCCCGCTTCGCCACGTCCGCGTCGGCGATCGCCTTGGCGATGGCCCGGATGGCGCCCTCGCCCTCGGCGTGCGGCTGCACGATGTCGTACGCGTCGGAGGTGATGCCGGCGCCGGCGAGGCGCGCGTACACCCGGGCGCCCCGGGCCGCTGCGTGCTCGGCCCGCTCCAGCACCACGATGCCGGCGCCCTCGCCGAGGACGAAGCCGTCCCGGCCCCGGTCCCACGGGCGGGAGGCCCGCTCCGGATCGTCGTTGCGGGTCGACATGGCCCGCATCGAGCTGAAGCCGGCGATCGGCAGGGGGTGGATGACCGCCTCGGTGCCGCCGGCCACCACCACGTCGGCCCGGCCGGAGCGGATGATGTCCAGGCCGAGGGCGATCGCCTCGGCGCCGGTGGCGCAGGCGCTGGCCACCGAGTGCACACCGGCCTTGGCGCCCAGCTCCAGCCCGACCCAGGCGGCCGGACCGTTCGGCATCAGCATCGGGATGGTGTGCGGGGAGACCCGCCGTGGCCCGGACGCCTCCAGGATGTCGTCCTGGGCGAGCAGGGTGGTGGCACCGCCGATGCCGGAGCCGACGCTGACGGCCAACCGCTCCCCGTCGAGGTCGGAGCCGGCGAGGCCGGCGTCCGCCCAGGCCTGCTGCGCCGCGATGATCGCGATCGCCTCGGAACGGTCCAGGCGGCGCAGGCGGACCCGGTCCAGCACCTCGGACGGCTCCACGGCCAGTTGGGCGGCGATTCGGACCGGCAGTTGCTCGGCCCACTCCTGGGTGAGGGCACTCACCCCGGAGCGGCCGGCGAGCATTGCGTCCCAGGTCGACGCGACGTCCCCGCCAAGCGGGGTCGTCGCGCCGAGCCCGGTGACGACGACGTCTGGACGACTCATGATCAGGACTGCGCCGCGATGTAGCTGACAGCGTCGCCGACGGTCTTGAGGTTCTGCACCTCGTTGTCCGGGATCTTGACGCCGAACTTCTCCTCGGCCGCGACCACTACCTCAACCATGGAGAGCGAGTCGACGTCGAGGTCGTCGGTGAAGGACTTCCCCTCGGCCACGTCGTCCGGGTTCACCCCGGCAACCTCTTCGAGGATCTCGGCGAGGCCGGTGGTGATCTCGTCACGGGTCATTGCGGTTGGTTCCTTTCATCGGGGTTCTCCGGCGGTCGGCGTCGCCGACCGCCACTCCTGGACGCGTACGCGCCCGAGGGGGTCATCAGGGGCAGCGGACGACCTGACCGGCGTAGGTCAGGCCACCGCCGAAGCCGAACAGCAGCACCGGTGCGCCCGAGGGCACCTCCCGGCGCTCGACCAGCTTGGACAGGGCCAGCGGCACGCTCGCCGCGGAGGTGTTGCCGGACTCGACGATGTCCTTCGCGATGATCGCGTCGGGGATGTTGAGCCGCTTGGCGATGCCGTCGATGATCCGGGCGTTGGCCTGGTGCGGCACGAACGCGGCCAGCTCCGACGGGTCGACCCCGGCCCGCTCGCAGGCCTGCAGCGCGAGCGGCGCGATAGCGGTGGTGGCCCAGCGGAACACCGCCTGCCCCTCCTGCTGGATGTACGGGCGCCAACCCTCGATGCGGACCGCGTCGCTCTTGTCCGGCACCGAACCCCAGACGACCGGGCCGATCCCGGTCGGCTCGTCGTCGGCGGTGGCGGAGACCACTGCGGCACCGGCCCCGTCCGCGAAGATGATGCAGGTGGAGCGGTCGGTCCAGTCGGTGAAGTCGGACAGCTTCTCCGCGCCGATGACGATCGCGTTGCGCGACGCCCCGGCCCGGATGGCGTGGTCGACGGTGCCCAGCGCGTACGCGAAGCCCGAGCAGGCGGTGTTGAGGTCGAACGCGCCAGGGGCGGTGATGCCCAGCTTGGCGGCGACCCGGCAGGCCACGTTGGGGCTGCGGTCGATGGAGGAGCAGGTGGCGACCACTACCAGGTCGATGTCGGCGGCGGTCAGGCCCGAATTGGCCAGCGCCTTGCCGGCAGCCGCGGCGGCCATGTCGGCGACAGTCTCACTGTCGGCGATCCGCCGGCTGACGATGCCGACCCGGTCGCGAATCCACTCGTCGTTGGTGTCGACGAGCTGGGCGATGTCGTCGTTTGTCACCACCCGGGAGGGCTGGTAGTGCCCCATCGAGACGATGCGACTGCCAGTCATGAACGACCTCCGATACGGGCGATCAGGTCCCGTGCGGCCGGCAGGTCGTCCGGGGTGTTGAGGGTGACGATCTCCGGGGCGCCGTCGCCCTTGAGTTCCCGCTTGACCAGGCCGGCGAGGGTGCCGGCCGGGGGCAGCTCGATCACGCCGGTGACCCCGAGGTCGGCCAGCGTACGCATGCACAGGTCCCAGCGCACCGGTGCGGTGACCTGCCGAACGAGGCGCTGCACCATGGCCGCGCCGTTGTCGACGGCGGTGCCGTCGAGGTTCGACAGCAGGGTCCGGGCCGGGTCGGCGGGGGTGATCCCGGCGGCCTCCGCGGCGAGCGCGGTCTCGGCCGGAGCCATGTACGGGGTGTGGAACGCGCCGGCCACCTGGAGCCGGATGATCCGGGTCCGTGCGGGCGGCGCGGCGGCGAGCTTGTCGAGCCCGTCCAGGGCGCCCGCGGCGACGATCTGCCCGGCGCCGTTGCGGTTGGCCGGGTAGAGCCCGTTCGCCTCGATCGCGGCGATCACCTCGTCGGGGTCACCACCGAGAACCGCGGCCATTCCGGTCGGCTCCAGCGCGCACGCGGCGGCCATCTCCCGGCCGCGGACGCCGGCCAGGGTGATAGCGGCGTCGGCCGTCAGCACACCGGCCAGGGCGGCGGCACCCAACTCGCCGACGCTGTGGCCGGCGGTGAGCGCGACGCCGTCCAGCGGCAGGTGCTCGGCCGCGAGCAACGCCGCTGCGACCAGCAACGGCTGGGTGCGGGCGGTGTCCTTGATCTCGTCGGCGTCGGCGTCGGTGCCCAGGTGCAGCAGGTCGACCCCGGCCAACGCCGACCAGTCGCGCAGTCGCGCCTCGGTGCCGGTCAGGTCGAGCCAGGGGGTCAGGAAGCCGGGTTTCTGAGAACCCTGGCCGGGACTAAGTACGGCGAGCACGTCTATGACTCTCCCGGATAAAGGCGGGTAACGCGGTGCCGCCTTCGACCAAACCACACTAGGACCTTTAGAGGTTTCCTACAAAGATCGGCGGGGATCATCCTCGGTTTGGGCGGATTTCCGGGTAGCCGGGGTCATTGTCTGAGTCGGGACCGGCGAGGCCAGCGGGGCGACCGGATCCAACCGACCCACGGTCAGCGCGACCTGAAGGGCGAACGCGTCGCGCGGCGACAGTGGCGAGAACCCCGTCACCTCGGCGATCCGGCGCAACCGGTAGCGCACCGTGTTCGGGTGCACGAACAGTGCCCGGGCCGCGCTCTCCAGCGTGCCACCTGCGGCCAGGAAGGCGTCCAGGGTCGCCAGCAGTTCCCCTCCGGCGCGCACCAGCGTCGCGTACACATCGTGACGCAGCCGCCGACGGGCCTCCGCGTCGCCGGCGAGGGCCCGCTCCGGCAGCAGGTCCGCGGCCGGCACCGGTCGGGGCGCGCTCGGCCAGGCCGGTGCGGCCCGAAAGCCGGACAGCGCGGCCCGCGCCGACTCGGTCGCCTCGTCGAGGCTCGGTACGGCGGGACCGACCACCACCGGGCCGTCCCCGAAAGCGCTCAGCAGCTTCGCTGTGGCGGTCAGCGGGTCAGGTGCGCCACCCAGCACGATCACCAGCCGGTCGCCGTGGACGCCGCCGATCACCTCCACGCCGATCCGGCGGGCCTGCCGGTAGACCACGTGCAGCACCGCGGAGACCTCGCCGCCGGGCGACCGACCGACAGCCACCGCCACCGGCGGCGCGTCCGCCCAGCCGAGCGCGGCGGCCCGACTGGCCAGGACGTCAGGCGAGTCACCGCGCAACAGCGCGTCGACCAGCAGCGCCTGCAACCGGGCGTCCCAGGCGCCGCGCGACTCGGCGGCCCGCGCGTACACCCGGGCGGCGGAGAACGCGATCTCCCGGGAGAAGCGCAGCACCGCCTCGCGTAGCTGCTGCTCCTCGCCCTCGGCGGCCAGGTGCGACACCTGCTCCTCGACCACGTCGATCGTCACCTTGATCAACGCCACGGTCTGCTGGAGGGTGATCGACCGGGCCAGCGCCTGCGGTGCGGCGGCGAAGACCTCGTCCGAGACCTCCTGGGTGCTGTCCGCAGTGCCGCCGCCCTCGCGCAGCCACTGCACCAGCGACCTCGCGCCCGCCTGGGCCACCAGCATCACCCAGGAACGCTGGTCGGCCGGCAACGCCCGGAACCAGGGCAGCGTCTCGTCCATCCGGGCCACGCTGGAGGTGGCCAACGCCCCCGCCGATCGTTCGATCCGACGCAGCGTGGCCGACAGCTCCCCACCGCCCGGCGTGCTCACCGCCCTAGCCTGACACGTCGTGAGCAGGCCAACCACGCCGGCACCGGTCAGCGGGCCGCCGCCGGGGCCCGTCTCACGGCTGTGGGGGAGCGGGCAGCCCCAGCTCCTGGGCCAGGATCGCAGCCTGCACCCGGCTACGCAGGCTCAGCTTCGCCAGGATCCGGCTCACATGTGTCTTGGTGGTGCTCTCCGCCAGCACCAGCCGACCGGCGATCTGCTGGTTGGACAGGCCCAGGCCGAGGCAGGCCAGCACGTCGCGCTCGCGTGGGGTGAGGGTGTCCAGCGCGGCCCGGGTGGCCGCGGACGCGCCCGGCGTGGTGGCCGCGAAGGCGGTGATCAACCGGCGGGTCACCGCGGGGGCGATGAAGCCGTCGCCACGCGCCACCGTCCGCACCGCCGCCACCAGACCGTCGGCGTCGGTGTCCTTCAGCAGGAAACCGGCCGCACCGGCACGCAACGCGCCGAAGACGTACTCGTCGAGGTCGAAGGTGGTGAGCACCAGCACGTCGGCGAGCCCGTCGGCGACGATGGCCCGGGTCGCGGAGATCCCGTCCCGGCGGGGCATCCGGACGTCCAGGACCGCCACGTCCGGGCGCGACTCCCGACACAACCGCACCGCCTCGTCGCCGTCGGCTGCCTCGCCGACCACCTCGATGCCCGGTGAGCCGTTCAGGATCAGGGCAAGTCCGGCCCGTACCGCTGGCTGGTCGTCCGCGAGCATCACCCGTACCGTCGCCGGACCCGCGTCGTCCGGCGGCCGAACCGGCCCGGTCACCCGACCTCCCCGGTGGGCAGGGCGGCCCGGACCAGCCACCGACCATCCTGCGGCCCCGCGGTGATCCGACCGGCCAGCAGCGTGGTCCGCTCCCGCATGCCGATCAGCCCGGCCCCGGCGCCCGGCAGACCGACCCCGTGCCGACGCACCGGGTTCTCCACAGTCAGCACCACCTCCGCCGACCCGTACGCGATCGTCAGGTCGGCCTCACCCGTGCCGTGCTTGAGCGCGTTGGTCAACGACTCCTGCACGATCCGGTACGCGGCCAGGTCCACCGCCACCGGCAGCGGCCCCGGTGTGCCGTCGGTGCGGACCCGCACCGCGAGGCCGGCCGCCCGGACCCGCTCGACCAGTCCGTCCGCCTCGGCCAACCGCGCGGTGACCACCTCCGGCGCGGCCGGATCGACGCTGGTACCGGGCTCGCGAAGCACCTCGATCATCTGACGCATCTCCGCCAGCCCCTGCACGCTGCTCTCCCGGATCACCCGCAACGCCGACTCGACCTGGCCGCGATCCAACCCGGGCACGGAGAGCACGGCGGTGGCGTGGATGGCCACCGCGCTGAGGTGGTTCGCGACAACGTCGTGCAGCTCCCGGGCCATCCTGGCCCGTTCGGCGCTGACCGCCTGCCGACGATCCAACTCGACCAGCCGGGCGGTCTGCTCGGCCCGCGCCCGTTCGGCGGCGGCCTGGTCGCGGTACTGCCGCACACTGATGCCGGTCAGGACCGGCAGCACCCCGGCGAGCACCACCAGCACCCCGAGCGCCGCTCCGCGCCACTGGCCGTACCCGAGCACGCCGACGACCACCCCGACCAGGCTCAGCGCCACGGTGATCCGCAGCAACCACCGCCACAGCCGGGGCGGGCCGTACACGCAGGCGTCGTAGAGCACCTGCGTGTAGACCAGGACCGTGCCCAGCGAACTGCCCAGCGCCGTGTCGACCACCAGCGCGCCGGTCCCCACGGCCAGGCTGGCGCGTGGTGCGACCCGCCGTAGGCCGACGGCGACGCAGACCGCCACCAGCGGCGGCAGGAACAGCGCCGACGGCACGTTCCCGTCCGGACGGACCTGCGGTTGCCAACCCAGGGCGTGCAGCACCAGGCCACCGGCCAGTGACGCTCCGGCCAGCACGAGGTCGCGGCCGAGGGTGCCGGAGTCGAGCCACGGTGGCGCACGCATGCCCCGATCCCACCACAGCCGCCGCCCGCCGAACTCCCACCGGGGGAGGACCTCGACCGCATCGCCATGCGCCGAAAGGGGTACGCGGACCCGTACCGACCGCCGGTGGGCCCTCGGTAGTGGCGACCCGGGTGAACTGCGCGAAAAGAAGGTGTGAACTGCGTAACCGGCCCCCGCGCTCAGCGGCCTCTTCGAGGACCGACCGGTCCGGACCCCGGGTACGCTGCGCGCGGCCCGTCGGTCCCGGCCAGTACGGTGACAGGGCACCTCGGGGAGAGCACCCGAGGGCGAGGCGAGCGTGAGGAGACCGGGGATGGCGCACGGGGAGGCCGAGCACGGCTGCGCCCAGGGCGAGCCCTGCCGGCCGGGGCACCACGACCCGCAGGCGGCTGGCAAGCACCGCCGGCCGGTCGGCGGCGCACCATCGCACCCGGTGGAGCCACTGCACGGGCGCGTCGATGACGAACCAGTGCTGCCGCGTCAGCGCTCCGCCGAGCCCGCCGGTCTCGCCGAGCCCGACTCGGACGTTCCCGCTGGTTGCCTCAGCGAACTTCCCGGCTGGGCCGGGGCACATCGGCACGGCGCGGTCCGACCGCGGCCGCGTGCCACCCGCCGGGAGCGCCCACCGCGCCGCTGGTGCTGAAACACCGCCGACGCACCCGCTGATCAGCGAGTGCGCCGGGTCAGCGCGTGCGCCAGCTCAGCGCGTGCGGCGTCGGATCAGTAGGGCGATCCCGGCGAGGCCGACAGTGATGGTCAGCATCACGCCGACGTTGAGCAGCAGCAGGTGTTGCAGGTCGCCGAGCGCCTCGTCGAGGTCCTTCGCCGGGTCCAGCGTGTCCTCCGGGAGAACTCGCTCGCCGCCGCCCGCGCCGCCACTGACAGTGTCGAACTGCCGCTCCAGCGGCACACCGGCGGTGCGCAGGGTCTCGGACATGCTGAGCCGACCCAGGAACCAGCCCGCGCTGGTCTTGCGGCCATCCGGCTGCTTCGCCGGCCGGAAGACGCGAGGGCCGCCGATCGCCTTGGGATAGAGGTCGTAGGTCTGCTTCGGCGTCTCGCCGGCGAGCACCACGACAGTGTATTTCGGACCGAGGTTTGCTGCCTTCGGACCGGTTGGCATGCCGGTGCGAGCGAGGAAGTTGACCTGGTCGATGACCGCGCCCACGAGGGCGGGCTCCTTGTCCGCGTGCAACCGCAGCGGCGCGGACAGCCCCGTGCCGCTGATGTCCACTCCGGCGGGTGCCGGCTTCGGCGCCGCCGAGGCCGAGTTGGCGGTGCCAAGCGACAGCAGTGCCACCGCCAGCGTGCCCGCCAACACGGCGGCCAACCGCCTCATGTGTCGGACCATCCCGCCTCCTCGCCCCGTTCGATGGATGGCTTCGTCGTGACGTCTGGACCGATCTGCCGGTGCGGCATCGACCGGATGGTCGCGTCCACTCCTACAGACTCCGCAGAACGTCGATGAGTTGCAGCTTTCGGAACAGTAATTGGAACTATCTGCGATCTCTGCTCGACTAATGAGGAGCCGTTTGATCAGCGGGCGGATCGTACCCTTACGGAGGGGTTCATGGGGGGCAGGGTTACACGTACGGTGCGGGTCATGCCAGTGGTGCTCGGCGTGGCGTTCGGTGTGTCGTTTCTGGTGCCGGCGACTCCGGCCGCCGCCCACAACCAGCTGACCGGCAGCAACCCGCGGGACGGTGCCCGCGTGGCATCGGCACCCGCCCGGGTCGAGCTGCGGTTCCTCGCCAAGCCGTCACCGACTACGACGAAGATCACAATAACCGGACCGGACAATGTGGTCGCTGGCGGGACTCCCGCCTTCGATGGCAGTCGGGTGCGGGTGCCGTTCAAGCCGGCCGCCGCCGGGCTCTACATCGTCGGCTACCAGCTCGCGTCGGCCGACGGGCACCCGGTGAAGGGCGAGGTGCGGTTCACCCTCACCACCGGCACCGCCGCCGACCCGTCCGCCTCGCCGTCGGCCGTCGTCAGCACCAACCCGGCCGGCTCGCCCTCGGCTGCCGCGTCGGCCGCCGGCGTACCCTCCAGCGGGCCCGCGTCGGCGACCCCCGGCAGCGCGACGGCCTCCACTGTGCCAGCGGCGTCGGAGCGGTCCGACTCCGGCGGTCGCTGGTGGATCTGGGCGCTCGGCGGCCTGTTGCTGCTCGCCGCACTCGGGGCCGGCCTGGTGTTCCGCCGCCGACGCGGAGCCCAGTGACCACTGGGCTGACCCTGCTCCGCGATCTTGCACTTACTGTCCCGACACAAGGGGCATCCCACTCATGTCGACAACCGAAAGTGCAAGATCGGCGCGGTGGTGGTGGGTCAGACCAGACGCAGGCGGGCGGCGCGCATCCGGGTCAGGGTGCGCTCGCGACCGAGCACCTCCAGCGACTCGAACAGCGGCAGACCCACTGTGCGGCCAGTGACCGCGACCCGCACCGGCGCCTGCGTCTTGCCGAGCTTGAGGCCCCGCTCGGCGCCGACCGCCTCCAGCGTCGACTTCAACGACTCGGCGTCCCAGGACTCCAGCGCCTCGAACGCCGCGACGGCGTCGTCCAGCAGCTCGGCGGAACCGTCCTTCATCGTCTTGGTCCAGGCGGCCTCGTCGATCAGGGGCGACGCCAGGAAGAGGAAGTCGACGTTCGGAACGATCTCGCTGAGCACCGCGATCCGCGTCTGGGCCAGCGGCGCCACGGCGGCGAACGCGTCGGCGTCGAACTCCTCCGGCTGCCACGGCGGCGGCGCGATGGTCCCGGTGCCGGTCAACCACGGCTGGCAGGCGTCGATGAACTCGGCCACCGGCAGCGCGCGAATGTATTCACCGTTGAACGCGCGCAGCTTCTTCTCGTCGAAGAACGCCGAGGAGAGGTTGACCTCGTCCAGCCGGAACTCGTCCTCGATGACCGACCAGGGAACGATCTCCCGGTCCCCGGAGGGGGCCCAGCCGAGCAGCATGAGGTAGTTGCGCATCGAGCCGGACAGGTAACCCTCGTCGCGGTACGCCTCCAGGGCGACCTTGTCCCGGCGCTTGGAGAGCTTCTGCCGCTTCTCGTTGACCACCACCGGCACGTGCGCCCAGATCGGCGGCTTGACCCCGAGGGCTTCCCAGAGCAACTGCTGCTTGGGGGTGTTGGGCAGGTGCTCCTCGGCCCGAATCACGTGGGTGATGCCCATGGTCATGTCGTCGACGACGTTGGCCAGCAGGAAGACCGGCGAGCCGTCGCCCCGGGCGATGACGAAGTCCTCGATGAGCTTGTTCTCGAAGGTGGGCTCACCACGGATCAGGTCGACCACAACTGTCGCGCCCTCGTCGGGTGTACGGAAGCGCAGGGCGTGCCCGGGGCCGGGGCCGAGGCCACGGTCGCGGTGGTAGCCGTCGTAGCCCTGGTACTGCGAGCCGGTGCGGGCCTGCACGTCCTCGCGGGTGCAGTCGCAGTAGTAGGCGCGGCCCGACTCGTGCAGGCGCGCGGCGGCGGCCCGGTGCTCGCCGGCGTTCGCGGACTGGAAGTACGGGCCCTCGTAGCTGCCCCGGGAGATCCCGATCCAGTCCAGCGCGGAGAGGATGCCCTCGGTCCACTCGGGCTTGTTACGCGCCGCGTCGGTGTCCTCGATGCGCAGCACGAACACGCCGCCCTGCTGCTTGGCGTAGATCCAGTTCTGCAGCGCCGAGCGGGCGCCGCCGACGTGGAACATACCGGTCGGGGAAGGGGCGAAGCGCACACGTACTGTCACGTCCCCCAGCCTACGGCGGTACGCGACTGCTTTCCGCCACCGCCCCCTTGCTCAGGGGACGGAGCGGATCTTGACGACCAGTGCGCTGCCGAGCAGGGTGACCACCGCGGTGACCGCGTAGAGCGTGGGATAGCCGCCCAGGTACACCACGAGCGGGGCGGAGAGCGCCGGACCGAGCACCTGCGGCGCCGAGTTGGCGATGTTGATGACGCCCAGGTCCTTGGCCCGGTCGGTGGCCCGGGGCAGCACCTGGGTGATCAACGCGGCGTCCACCGAGAGGTAGACGCCGTAGCCGGCGCCGAGCAGCAGCGCGGCGACGACCGCCATCGGCCAGACCGGCGCGACAGCGAGCAGTAGCGCGGCCACCGCCATGATCAGCCCGGAGACGATCACGTAGATCTTGCGGCGGCCGGAACGGTCGGACATCCGGCCGGCGACCACGGCCGTCAGCATCATCCCGAGCGTGTAGAGCAGGATCAGGATCAGCAGGCCGCCCTCGGGGTCGGGGTGGCGCACCCCGTCGCTGAGGAAGTACAGCAGGTAGAGGGTGCCCAGGGCGTTGCCCAACTGGACCAGGAACCGGGTGATCCAGGCCCAGGCGAAATCCGGGTGCCGGCGGGGGCTGATCCACATCGAGGCGAGTAGCGCCCGCGTGTGGATCGCCGGCCGATGCGTACGCGGCAGCGGTTCGTCGGGCGTGAGCAGCGCGAACGGCAGTGACAGCAGCAGGATGGCTACGGCGATGGCCAGGTAGCCGGCGGCATTGCCGGTGACCACGGCGGTGACCAGCACCGCGCCGAGCACCAACCCGAGCGCCTGCGGGATGCCCACCCACCCCGAGACCCCGCCGCGCTGCGTCACCGGAACCCGGTCCGGGATGGCGGCACTGAGGCTGGCCAGCATCGCGTTGAAGCAGACCTGCGCGGCGACCCAGCCGAGGGCGACCCCGAGGATGGTCCGTTGCTGGGCCAGCAGCACCAGGGCCGCCGCGCCGAGCACTGCCCCGCCCGCCGTCCAGACGTGCCGACGGCCGAACTCGCGTCCGGCGATCCGCAGGCAGGTCCGGTCGGAGAACGCGCCGGCCAGGGGGTTGGCCAGCACCGCGGCCAGCGCACCGAGGCCGGTGACCACTGCCAGCATGTTCTCCTTGTCGCCGGGCGCGATCTGCTCGATCTGCTGCGGCAGCAGCACCTGGATGGGCGTGAAGAACGCCATCCACACGCCGAGGTTGGCCGCGAAGATCAAACCGATCCAGCCGCGCCGTACCGGCACCGTCGGCTCGGCGAGCGCCGCCGGCAGCGACGCCGGCGTCGGGTCGAGGGTGGTCACCGCGCCGACCCCGGCCGGCTGGCCGCGATGACGTCGCGCAACCAGGTGTACGACGACTTCGGCGTACGGGTCTGGGTGGCGTAGTCGACGTGCACCAGACCGAAGCGCTTGGTGAACCCCTCGGCCCACTCCCAGTTGTCCAGCAGCGACCAGACGAAGTAGCCGTGGACGTCCACCCCGTCGTCGATGGCGGACCGCACCGCCCGCAGGTGCCCGTCGAGGTACGCGATCCGCTCCGGGTCGGCCACCTGCCCGTCGGCGTCGGGTGCGTCGTCGTACGCGCAGCCGCTCTCGGTGATCTCGATGGGCGGCAGCGCGTCGCCGTACGTGTCGCGCAGCCAGCCGAGCAACTCGCGCAGCCCGTCGGGGGCCACCGGCCAGTCGAAGGCGGTGCGTGGGTAGCCGTCCAGCGGCACGAGGTCGAACGGCAGGGGTGAACCCTCCTCGGCGGCCCGTACGCCGGTGGGGTTGTAGTAGTTGACTCCGAGCACGTCGATCGGCGCGGCGATGATGTCGAGGTCGCCGGGGTGGATGACGCTCGGGTCGAAGCCGGGCAGCTCCGGGTAGCCGCGTCCGAGCAGCGGGTCGGTGAAGAGCCGGTTGTGCAGCGCCTCGTACGTCGCCCCGGCGGCCCGGTCGGCGTCGCGGTCGCCGAGCACCCGCACCGGCGAGTAGTTGTTGGCGATCGCCACCGGGCTGGCGCTGTGGGCCCGCAGCGCGGCGACCGCGAGCCCGTGCCCGAGCAGTTGGTGGTGGGCGACCGGGAAGGCGTCGAACAGCAGCGTCCGGCCGGGGGCGTGTTCGCCCATGCCGTAGCCGAGGCTCATGTGGATGAACGGCTCGTTGAGGGTGATCCAGAGCCGGACCCGGTCGCCGAGCCGGGCGGCGGTCTTCTCGGCGTACTCGGCGAAGCGGGCGGCGGTGTCGCGGTGCAGCCAGCCGCCGCCCTCTTCGAGGGGTTGCGGCAGGTCCCAGTGGTAGAGGGTGGCCACCGGGTCGACGCCGGCGGCCAGCAACTCGTCCACCAGGCGGTCGTAGAAGTCCAGGCCGGCCGGGTTGGCCGGACCGGATCCGGTGGGCTGGACCCGGGGCCAGGCGATGGAGAACCGGTACGCGGAGACGCCCAGGCCGGCCAGCAGCGCGACGTCCTCGGTGTGCCGGTGGTAGTGGTCGCAGGCCACCTCGCCGCTGCTGCCGTCGCTGATCCGCCCGGGGGAGTGCGCGAACGTGTCCCAGATGGACGGACCGCGCCCGTCGGCGGTGGTGGCGCCCTCGATCTGGTGGGCCGATGTGGAGACGCCCCAGCGGAAGCCGGTGGGGAACTGGGGCATCGGTGCGGTCGACATGCGCCCTCCCGGTCAACGTGAAACGTGTTCGGGACTTTAGAGCGCTCTCGATGAATGCGCCATAGGCCGGCCTGGCGCATTCCGCAATGGTTGATCGGCGTGTCTTTTTCCGAACCCGTCCAGGTAAGTCCGATTTAGCGCATAGAGTGCCGATATCGTGGGATGTCCTCACCGGAGGAAAGACGGAAATGATCCTCGTGGAACGCAGTGCGCACGTGGCGGCGCCAATTGAAGTGGTCTGGGATGTCGTGCAGCGGGCCGAGCAGTTGCCGGCCTGGCTGGCCGGGGTCCGAGCGGCCGAAGTGCTCTCGGGAGAGGGCTTCGGGCGGCGACAACTCGTCCAGGCCGGGCGCGGCTCGGCGCATGAGGCCGAGGTGATCGCCTACCAGGAGCCGACGCTGATCGGCTGGCGGGAACGGGCCAAGGGTGCTGGATCTCGGGCGGAGGCGCGTACCGAGATCTACGTCCAGCTCACCGGGGACGAGGAGGAGGGCGGGACCATAGTGCGCCTCATCGTGGTCCGCTGGCCGGCCGGCCCGGTCAAGGCGGCCATGCTGCGCCTCGGACTGCGTCGGGTCGGCGCCGACCTGGAGGACTCGCTGGCCCGGCTCACCGACCTGGCCGCCGTCGGCTGACGAGCGCCCATCCTCCCGGCGTCACCCGCGACGGCGGTGGTCCGGATCCCCGCCAGGGCTCCCGGACCACCGCCGCTCCGTACCCCGCCCCGCCCGCCGCTTGGCGTCGATCATGGACTTGTGGTGCCGGGAAAAGTGCGGTTCACGTGCTTCGTCCACCACCACAACTGCATGATCGACGGGTGCAGTTGGCGCACCGGATCACCACCGCGCACCGGGTCTGGGTGGCGGTGGCGAGCTTCGCCGGGTCGACCGGCGGTGGCT
>NZ_JBEZGJ010000091.1:0-29441 GCF_040649965.1 Micromonospora sp. NPDC048843 | reverse complement strand
TCACCACCCGCCTGACCCACGCCAACTGAGGCACACGTTGCCGGCGCCTTCCGGGCGCCGGCAACGCTGTCTGTCAGTCCGGATCCGCCAGATCCACATGACGGTCAGCGATGCTCCGGAGAAAAGCGTCGACAACGACGTCGACCACCCAATCCGCTGATCTTTGCAACGAGCCTCTACCCGATAGCGTTCGGTGTCATGGGATCCGTGGACGTGGTCTTGGCGGTCATCGCCGCCGCAGCCAACCTGGCTTTCGCCACTGTGCTGATCCGCCGGAGCCGTGGCGGCACGACGGTGCCCCGGATCTTCGGCCGCCCTCAGCCCCAGCCGCGCCTGCGGGCGTTGATGCACGTCTGCCTGGGGCTGGGACGGGCGTCGGCTGGCTCGTCAAGGACATCTTCCCGCCCCACTCCACCGGCGACATGGTGCTGTTCAACGTGGTGAGGGTCCTGCTGGTGGCTGCGCTGGCCTCGGCCCTGCTGAGCGCCTTCCGGCACTCGCGACCCATCGGTGACAGGGCCGCCTAGCTCTGGCGCTCGCTGATTTGCAGATCATCGCCGGCACACTGCGCGTTGCGGTGGAGGCCGGCTGCGACGACCTCGTCGAGTGTGCCGGCCAACCGTGCTGCCCCATCCCCTTCGCCACCATCGCTCCAGGAGGCTCCTGTTCGACGAGGTCACCGGCGTGATCGGGGTCCGGAGCACATCGGTACGGTCCACGGATGACAGTTGTCCGCTCTGTCCTGCTGTTCGTCGTCGCCGCCCTGTTCGAGATCGGCGGGGCGTGGCTGATCTGGCAGGGCTGGCGCGAGCACCGCGGCCTGTGGTGGATCGCCGCCGGAGTCATCGCCCTCGGCGCGTACGGATTCGTCGCCACCTTCCAACCCGACCCGAACTTCGGGCGCATCCTCGCCGCCTACGGCGGCGTGTTCGTCGCCGGATCCCTTGCCTGGGGCGTGATCGTCGACAAGTTCCGGCCCGACCGGTGGGACATCATCGGCGCCGGCATCTGCCTGATCGGCGTCGCCCTGATCATGTACGCGCCGCGTACGGCAGGCGGCTCCTGATCGCCACGGAGCCGATCCTGCACGCTCAGGCCTCGTCGAGGCGCACGCTTGGCCCGCGCCGTAGCGTGGCAGGGTGGCAGCACCCCGCATGGCACCGCCGTCAGGGATGAGCCGCCGGCTGACGTTCCTTCTCGCGTTGGCGGCGGGAGTGGCAGTCGGCAACCTGTACTGGGCCCAGCCACTGCTCGGCTTCATCGCGGGCGATCTACGCGTCACGACCGCGACGGCCGGCTGGTTGGTCACCGCGACGCAGCTCGGGTACGCCGTAGGCGTGCTGCTGCTCGTGCCGCTCGGTGACGTCCTGGACCGCCGCCGGTTCGTCCCGATCATGCTGCTGACCTCGGCTGCCGCACTGCTGCTGTGTGCGCTGGCGCCGTCGATCGGCGTACTCATCCTCGCGCTCGGCGTGCTCGGCGTGACGACGATTTCCGGGCAGATCCTCACCCCGCTCGCCGGAGACCTTGCCGGCGACGCCCAGCGCGGTCGGATCGTCGGCGTCGTCGGATCCGGGACCCTCACCGGAATCCTGGCCTCCCGCACGATCAGCGGCCTCGTCGCCGACGCCGCCGGGTGGCGGACGATCTTCGCCCTCGCCGCGGTCTTCGCCGTCCTGCTCGCGATCGTGCTCTACCGCGCGATTCCACAGCTGCCACCGCGCACGCGCATGCCCTACGCGCAGCTCATCGCCTCGGTCGGCGCGGTGGTCGTACGCGAGCGGGCGGTCCGATGGACGCTGGTCCTGGCCGCCAGCGGATTCGCCGCGTTCTCGCTGTTCTGGACGGCGCTGACGTTCCTCCTCAGCGGCCCGCCGTTCCGGTACCCGGTGGCGGTGATCGGGTTGTTCGGGTTGGCCGGCCTCGCTGGCGTCCTCTCCGGCCTGCGCGGCGGACGGCTGCACGATCGCGGCTGGTCGCTTCCGGCCACCGGCGCGGCCTGGGTACTGGCCCTCACGGCATTCGTCGTCGCGGCGTTCGCCGTACGGTCCGTCGTCCTCGTCATCATCGTGATCGTCATGCTCGACGTCGCCCTCCAGACGCAGGCACTACTCAACCGGGCGCGGCTGTTCGCCCTCTCTCACGAGGCCCGGAGCCGGCTCAACACCGCACTGGCCACCTGCAACTTCGTCGGCGCCGCCATCGGCTCCGCCGCCGCGACGGCGCTCTGGTCCGCGGGCGGCTGGACAGCGGTCACCGTCGCGGGAACGGCGCTCTGCTGCTTCGCGCTCATCGTGTGGGCGCTCGGACGTCGTGGTCCACTCGTGATCCGCGTCGCCCCGCCGGACAACGCGATTCGGGGGGCATGACCGATTGGTCGTGCCCCCCGAATATCGTTGGTGCGCCGCCAGGGACTCGAACCCCGAACCCGCGGATTAAGAGTCCGCTGCTCTGCCAGTTGAGCTAGCGGCGCTCGCTGACAACGGGACGAGACGTTAGCAGCAGGCTGGACGGTTCCCCGAGGCGGCCACCGAGCGGAGAGCGTCACCGGGGCGGACGTGTCACCGTCGTGCGGGCGTACCCGGGCCAGGATCGGAGTTGTGGTCGTACCGAATTCCACAGTGGTGAGGCTGGCGGCAGCGCCGACGCCGTCGCCGTGAAAGCTGCGGTCGGCCAGGTCCGGTTGATCAAGCGGGTACGCTCGTTACTACTGCCTGGGGCGCTGACCGGCGCCAACAGCGCCGAACGGCCGGCTCGGCCGCGAGCCCGCGGTGGATCCGAGGAACCTCGCGCCGCTCCAGGGGGAAGTAGCCAGGTGAGCACCCATTCGATGTTGTTGTTCGTGCTCGCCGCTGTCGCGGTCATCGTCGTCGTGCGGTGGGTGGCGGCCCGCACCGGTCTGCCGGCCGCGGCGCTTCTACCGCTCATCGGCATCGCGTACGCGCTGCTCCCCGGCCCCAACGTCGGCCTGGATCCCGAGCTTGTGCTCATGATCGTGCTGCCACCGTTGCTCTACAGCGCCGCACTGGACTCCTCGCTGTTGGACATCCGCCGGAACCTCCGCATCGTGGTCAGCCTGTCCGTGCTGCTGGTGCTCCTCACCGGGGTGCTGGTCGGTATCGGGTTCCACCTGTTCGTCGCCGGGGCGACGCTCGCTGCCGGGATCGCGGTCGGCGCCGCCATCGCGCCGCCCGACCCGGTGGCCGCCCTGGCGGTTGGCCGCCGAGTGAACCTGCCACCGAAGATGGTCACGATCATTCAGGGCGAAGGGCTGCTCAACGACGCCACCGCGCTGACCATGCTCAGCGTCGCGGTGGCCGCCGCGGTGGGTGGTGAGTTCTCGTTCCCGTCCGCAGTTGGTCAGTTCGTGCTGGCAGCGGTCGGCGGGGTCGCCGTGGGAGCGGCAGTGGCGTGGCTGGTACGTCTGGCCCGACCGTTCACCGCGGACCCGCTGTTGTCGAATGCCATCTCGCTCGCGACACCGTTCGTGGCCTACCTGTTGGGCGAGGAACTGCACGTCTCCGGGGTGCTCGCCGTGGTGATCGCCGGGCTGATCGTTGGCCATAAGACGCCTCAGCTCACCTCGGGCGCCGCCCGGCTGCAGACCAGCGCGGTGTGGCGGTTGGTCGACTTCCTCCTCGAAGGCTTCGTCTTCCTGCTCATCGGCCAGCAGCTTCCCGAGGTCGTCAAGGGCCTGCGTCAGTACGAGACGTCGACCATCGTCATCGCCGTCGCGGTATCGGTGGGCGTGGTGCTCCTGCTGCGCCCCGCGTGGCTGGTGATGACCCAGTCCCTCCCCCGGTCGCTGCACACCCGGCTGGGCGGCATCTCCGAGCAGGACGATCCCGACGAACCCTGGAGCGCCCGGCAGATCGAGCGCGCTGACCGTAACGCCCGCCGACTCACCTCCCGTGAGGTGGTGGCACTGAGCTGGTCCGGCACCCGTGGGGTGATCAGCCTGGCCGCGATCTTCACCCTGCCGCTGACCACAAACAGCGGCGCGCCCTTTCCCGACCGTGACCTCCTGCTGTTCTGCACCTTCGTGGTCGTCCTGGTGACACTCGTCGGGCAGGGCCTGACGTTCGCGCCGCTCGTGCGAATGCTGGGCCTGCGCGCCAACGAAGCCGACCAGGCCCGCGTCCGCAACGAGGCCCGCTCTGCGGCGGTCGAGGCCGCCCTGGCCCGCCTCGACGAGGTTGCCGCGGTGGAGCCGGACAGCGCGGTGTCCGTCAACACCACCCGTACGCAGTTGCTGGCCCGATTGGCGCGCTACCGCGGGCGGCTGGACCTGCTGGAGCAGAGTGGATCATCCGAGCTGCCCACCTCACCGGCGTATGAAGCGGCGCTTCGTATCCGCCGGACAGCGATCGACGCACAGCGCGAGGAACTCGTGCGCTGGCGCGACTCCGGCCGACTGCCGGACGAGGAGCTCCGCGTTCTGGAACGTGAACTCGATCACGAGGAGCTGTTACTCCCGAGGCGGTCCTCCAGCTGACCTGCCACGACGGTGTCGAGCCACCGGCGTCGGGCCTCGTCGCACCGGCGTACGCGAAAAAGGCCCTGACCGGCACAAATCTGCCAGGTCAGGACCCTCATCGTTGGTGCGCCGCCAGGGACTCGAACCCCGAACCCGCGGATTAAGAGTCCGCTGCTCTGCCAGTTGAGCTAGCGGCGCTCATCGGCAACGGAGAGAACATTAGCACCCCTCCAACACGGGCTCCAATTTGGTTGCCCGGGTCCCCCCTTCGGTCGAGCTTTGCCGGCAAAAAGCCCCAAACCGGCCACCGCCGCCAAGATCGGGGCGTGGGTTGCGGCGGTGATGCGGCACGATGTCCGCCAGGTACGCGAGAACAGAGGTGGGCATGGCACGGTTCACGCGAGCCGGGGCGGTGGTGGGCGCCCTGACTCTGGCGGCGTCGCTGGCACTGACCGGATGCGGCGGCGGCGAGAAGAAGCCGGAATTCGTTGGCGGGGCGTCCTCGGACGTGAGCGCCACCCCTGGCTCAGCCGCACCTTCGACACCGAGCACACCGAGTGGGCCGGCGCTCACGCTGAGCCCGGCGAACGGCACGAAGAACAGGCCGGTGAGCACGGAGATCAGCGCGAAGCTCCCGGACGGCGGGAAGGTGTCCGCTGTCACCCTGACGGCGGACGGCGGCGGCTCTATCGAGGGCAAGCTGCGTACCGATGGCTCGGCCTGGGTGCCGTCAGCTCCGCTGAAGTGGGGCACCCGCTACACGGCCACTGTGACGGCGAGCGCGTCGGACGGCACGAGCAGCCAGGGCACCAGCAGCTTCACCACGATGGCCAAGCCGAAGTCGACAATCGGGTCGGGCCTGTACCTCTTCGACGACAAGAGTTACGGGGTGGCCATGCCGGTGGTCACCGAGTTCCACCCGGGTATCCCGAAGAAGGACCGGGCGGCGGTGCAGAAGCGGATGTTCGTCCAGACCGACCCGCCGCAGCCGGGGGCGTGGCACTGGGTCAGCAATGGCACGCAGGCCTACTACCGGGCACCGGAGTACTGGAAGCCGGGCACCACCATCACCGTGCGGATCGCGCTGGCGGGGGTGCCGCTGAGCAACGGCAAGTACGGCGACATCGACCGCAAGGCCACCGCCAAGATCGGCCGGTCGTTCGAGATGAAGGTCGACAACGCCAACAAGAAGATGACCGTGTACGAGAACGGCGCGCCGGTGCGCACGATTCCGGTGAGCCTGGGCAAGAAGAGCACACCGTCGTCGAGCGGCACGATGGTGGTGATGGAGAAGAAGGAAGCCACTGTCTTCGACACCCGCGACGACCCGGATCCGGCCAACCGCTACGTGACCGACATCCAGTTCGCCCAGCGGCTCACCTGGGGTGGCGAGTACATCCACGCCGCGCCCTGGTCGGAGCACGTGCAGGGGCGGCAGAACGTCTCGCACGGCTGCGTGAACGTGTCGATGGCGAACGCCAGGTGGTTGTTCGGCAAGACCCGGATCGGTGACCCGATCACGATCAAGGGCACCGAGCGCAGGATCGCCGCCGGTAACGGTTGGACGGCGTGGAGCCTGAGCTGGTCGGAGTTCATCAAGGGCAGCGCGTTGCCGGTGCCCAGTGGTGGGGCCGGCCCGGCGGTCTGAGCCGTTGGCCTCGTTGCGCCGGCTCGGCCGTTGGCCGGGCCGGCGTACCCTTGCAGTCCCGCCGCTCGATGACAGCGCGGCGACCCCCGCGCTCCCGACACGGAGACGAACCAGGCTCACGAAACGCCGGATAGTAGCAGGATTCGGGCACTATTGATGGCGTGTTTCGGTTCACCCTCGGCAACCGGGGCCGGCTCTGGCGCGTCAGTAAGAGACGATGGGGCAGCGACCACAACTGTGAGGGAATTCATGCGAGCTAGCCAGGACCAGCTGATCAGGCCCGGTGGGCGACGCCGCGTGTTCGCGGCGGGGCTTCTCGCCGTAGCGCTGGCCTTCACCTCGGCCTGCACCGACGGCGACGGCGGCAAGCCGTCCTCGTGGCACGGCGGCGGCGAGAACCCGGCGCCGAAGGCCGCCGCGACGATCAGCGAGCCGGCGGCCGACGCCAAGGACGTGCCGGCGTCCACCGGCGTCACCTTCACCACGAAGGACGCCGTGGAGACCGCTGTCGAGCTGAAGGACGCCGCCGGCAAGGTGGTCGAGGGCGCCCTCGCCAAGGACGGCAAGTCGTGGCTGCCGACCGGCGCGCTGGCCTACGGCACGAGCTACACGGCCACAGTGACCGCCAAGGGCGACGACGGACGGCCGGCCACCGCGACGAGCACCTTCACCACGATGGCCAAGCCCGGCAACCAGGTACGGGTGAGCAGCTTCCTCGGTGACAACCAGGTGGTCGGGGTGGGCATGCCGCTGATCGTGAAGTTCAGCCGGGCCGTCCCGGAGGACTACCGCGACGACGTGCAGCGCAGGATGACCGTCACCTCGACCCCGGCGCAGGAGGGGATCTGGCACTGGGTCAGCCCCACCGAGATCCGGTACCGGCCGAAGGAGTTCTGGAAGCCGAACAGCAAGGTCTCCTACCGGGTGCAGGCCGGTGGCCTGCCGATGGGCGCGGGTTGGTACGGCCGCGCCGACCTCTCGGTGGACGTCAAGATCGGCGCGGCGGTGGTCATGACCGTGGACAACAAGACCAAGCGGATGACGGTGACCCGCAACGGCGCCGTGATCAAGACCATCCCGGTCAGCCTGGGCAAGAAGAGCACCCCGTCGTCCAGCGGCACCATGGTCGTGATCGAGAAGCTGCGCAAGACGGTCTTCGACACGTTCGAGGAACTGGGCCCGGAGGAGGGCTACCGCACCAAGATTGACTTCGCGCAGCGCCTCACCTGGGGCGGGGAGTTCATCCACGCGGCACCCTGGTCCGAGGGGCAGCAGGGCACCACGAACGTGTCGCACGGCTGCGTGAACGTGTCGATGGCCAACGGCGACTGGCTCTTCAAGAACACCCAGATCGGCGACCCGATCACGGTCAAGGGCACCGAGCGCAAGCTCCAGAACGGCAACGGCTGGACCGACTGGAACATGAGCTGGGACGAGTACGTCAAGGGCAGCGCCCTTCCGTACGAGCCTCCGGCCGACCCGGACGCCGCCACCCCGACCCCGGACGGGGCGGTCACCCCGTCCCCCACGCCCACCGCCTGAGCCAGCCGACGAAAGCCCCCTCCTCGGAGGGGGCTTTCGCGTAGGCCCTGTCTCGCCCCGACAACGACTCAGGCCCTCTCCGAGGAGGGGGCCTGAGTGGTGAAACCAGTGGGGTGACTGAGGGGAATTGAACCCCCGACAACCGGGACCACAACCCGGTGCTCTGCCAACTGAGCTACAGCCACCATGCCGCCGTCGCCCGGTCGATCGCTCCGGGCGGGGTGCGGACCAATAATAGCCACACCGCAACGCACCTCGTCCAGCGGGTTCCCTGCTCCCCGGGACGAGCCGGCGTGGTCAGAGTTCGGCGGCGATGGCCTTGGCGGTCTCGACATCCGGGCCGGGCAGCGGAACGAAGACGGTGCGCCGGTAGTACTCCAGCTCCCGGATGCTCTCCCGGATGTCGGCCAGCGCCCGGTGCGCGAGACCCTTCTGCGGCTGGCCGAAGTACACGCGGGGGTACCAGCGGCGGCAGAGTTCCTTGATCGACGACACGTCGATCATCCGGTAGTGCAGGTGCGCGTCGAGGCGCGGCATGTCCCGGGCGATGAAGCCCCGGTCGGTGGCGATCGAGTTGCCGCAGAGCGGCGCCGTACGCGGGTCCTTGACGAAGGTGCGCACGTAGTCCAGGACCAGGTCTTCGGCCTCGGCGAGGGTGACCGCCGAACGACGGACCTCCTCGGTGAGGCCGGACTTGGCGTGCATTGTCTGCACGATCTCCGGCATCCCCTCCAGTGCCGCCTCGTCGGCGTGGATGACCACGTCGACACCGTCACCGAGCACGTTGAGGTCGGGATCGGTGACCAGTGCCGCAACCTCGATCAGTTTGTCCCTGCCGAGGTCCAACCCAGTCATCTCACAGTCGATCCAGACGAGGAGATCAGCCACCGGGACAGCCTACGCGCAGCCCACGCCCCGCGGCTGCGCGCTCTCGGCGGACCGGACCGCTAGGGTTTCGGGGTGCCAGCAGAACCCGTCGCACCGCCCGCCGTCACCGAAGACGATCCCGGCGGCCGTACGGTCCGTCGTCTGGTCGCGGTGGTGGCCCTCGGCGCTGTGCTGCCAGCGCTCTACCTGCCAGGCCTCGTGCACAACTTCTTCGATCTCAAGATCTACATGTCCGCGATGGACTGGTGGCGCGTCGGCCACCCGCTCTACGACTACGTCCAGCCCGACCGGGTGCAGGGCGAGTTGTACTTCACCTACCCACCATTCAGCGCGCTGCTGCTGTGGCCGTTCGGTCTGTTGCGGCTCGGCGCCACCGTGGCGATCTTTACGGCGCTCACAGTGCTGGCCGTGGTGCTGACCACCCGGTGGCTGGTGACGCCGGTGATCGCCCGACACGACCTGCCCCGAACGTTCACACTGATCGCCGCCGTACTGCTGGTGCTGGCGGTGGAGAGCATCCGCGAGACGATCACCTTCGGCCAGATCAACATGCTGCTGGTCGTGCTGATCCTGGCCGATCTACTGTTCGCGGTGCCGCAGGCGCGGCGCTGGGCCGGGGTGGGCGTGGGGCTGGCGACGGCGCTCAAGCTCTTTCCCGGCATCTTCATCGTGTACCTGCTGGCCACCCGACGGTGGCGGGCGGCGGCGGTGGCGAGCGCGACAGCGGCGGCGGCGACCCTGCTCGCGGCGGCGATCGCCCCTCGTGACTCGTGGCGGTTCTGGACGCACGAGCTGTGGACCACCGAGCGGGTGGGACGCACCGACATCGTCGGCAACCAGTCGCTGTTCGGCCTGCTCAGCCGCTTCACCGAGCCGGAGAAGCCGGACCGGCTGCTCTGGCTGCTGCTGGTGGCCGCGGTCGCCGGCTACGGGCTGTGGCGGGCCGCCCGTGCGGCGCGGGCCGGCGACGTGTTGACCGGCCTGACGTTGACCGGGTTGGTCGGTTCCCTGGCGAGCCCGATCACCTGGACCCACCACATCTACTGGTTCGTGCCGGCGGTGGTGCTGCTCGCCGACGCGGCGTTGAGCGCGAACCGCCCGGAGGAGGCACGCCGACGTCGGTGGCTGGCCGGGCTCGCGCTGGGCATCACCGCCGTGACCATCTACGGCGTGGTGACGTTCCAGGCCTGGGGCGCGGGACCGGTCCGCACTCACGACCCGGTGGACTTCGTCGTGCAGAACACCTACGTGCTGCTCAGCCTGCTGCTGCTGGTGGCGTTACCGGTGCGCTCGGGGCTCGGTGCGGAAAATCGCACCAATTGGACAGACCTCCCGAGTAACCATGTTCGGGGCTAATCTGTCCTCATCTACCTCAAGCGTCGCTCGGGTAGCACCGATCCCCCGGTGAGGGTGGCCCTCCGCGTCGGCAGCGCGGAGGGCCACTCGCCGTCTCACCCACCACCGCCGGCCGGGCCGTCACCCGACCGGTCCGCCACGGGCCCTGTCGTCGCCAGGGGCGGCCGCGACCGGCCGGGCAGTGGGCTCGTCCACGTCGGCCGGCGGCCAGGCGAGACTCAGCGTCACCTCCGGTGGGCGGGGCAGCCGGACCGGTTCGTCCAGGTCGGCGAGGGTGGCCGCGCGGGCCGCGCCGATCGCCGACCGGGCGGGGTCCGGGGCTCCGGAGCCGACCGGGGCGAGTTGTCGTGCCGGCAACGGCGGGGTCGGATCGGGTTGGCGGGGGCCCAGGCCACTCAACGAGGTGACCCCGAGCCGGCCGGCGAGCACCGGCACCTGATCCGGCTCGACCACGAAGATCACCTCGCGTGGCCGTAGCGGCCGCAGCAGGAGCAGCGCCGCGCACACCACCAGCAGCACGCCGACGGTCAGCAGACCCCAGGTGGCCGGGCCGGTCCACCCGACCCGCAACTCGGCGTGCAGGTCCAGAACCAGGTCCTCCTCGCCGTCGGGGCGCATCACCACCAGGCTCATGGGTTCGCCGGCGAGGTCGTCAGCGCTCCACTCCAGCGAGCCGATCCCCTCTCGTACCCAGAAGGGCCGGCCCAGCGGCGTGACCGGCCCGTCGGCCGGCGCGACGCCCGGGGTGTCGGCGGCCGGCCCGGCCGGATCGAGCCGGACCGGCAGCGGACCCCGGGCCAGCGCCACCCGACGGACCGTGGCGTGCGGTACCGCCTCCAGCCAGCCACGCACCTCGGCGGTGGGCGCCAGTCCGACGAACGCCGGCCCACCCGTGGTGCGGGCGTCCAGGCGTAGCCGGGTCTGCGCGGTACGCGCGAAAGGCGCCTCCTGCCGCAGCAACCGGTCGAGGTCGGTGACGACGATCGCGTGACCGGGCGTGCGGACCGTTTCGAAACGGGCGGCGAAGGACCCGCCAGCGTCGGCGTGTCGGGTCACCAGCCACAGCCCGCCACCGGCGAACAGCGCCGGAATTCCCACTACCAACAGCAGCACTCCGGCGATCACCCGCACGAACCGCATCCGCACCGTCCCCCTCCGTAGCCAAATACCCGGCCGACCTTACCGACGTACACCGTCTGATCAGGGGATATCCACGGCACGGTGGGCATCGACTCCGGAAAGCACGCTGGCCCGCCGGAAGATCCGGCGGGCCAGCGGGTGAAACAGGGTCAGGCCTTGGCGACCGGCTCCCGGCGGGTACGCGTGAACGCCAGCCCGCCCAGCACCAGGCCGGCCAGACCGGCGACGAGTCCGGCCACGCCGAGGCCGACCGCGAGCCCGTTGCCGTCGTCGTCGTCATCGTCGTCGGGCGAGGCGACGGCTGCGGCCGGCGAGGCCGAACCCGACGGCGCCGCGGCGGCGGCCAGGGTGAGCACCGGGGCGGGGTGCTCCGGCTCCTCGGCACCCGGCGCCGGGTCGTCGATCCACCGCGAGATGTTGCCGTCCGAGTAGGTCTGCAGGGTCTTGAAGACCATCGAGTCGACCTGCGGCAGCGGCCCCATCGAGACGGGGAACTCCTGGAACTGACCCGGCTTCACCCCCGCGTCACCGGAGGCCGTCCAGGTGATCTTGGAGACCGCTTCGGTGAGCTGACTGCCGTGCACCTCGATCGGCGGGTCGACCTTGCGCTTCTCCGTGGTGACCGTCCAGCCCGGCACCGGCATCGTCGACACCGAGCCGACCGGGGCGTTCTCCGGCAGCACCACCTCCAGCTTGGTGGTCGACGCGGTGTCGCTCTCGTTGGGCACCCGGAACGCCACCCGGGCGTAGCCACCCTGGGTCGCCTCCTTCGGGTTCACCGTGACGTGCGCGGACGCTGGTCCGGCGAAGCCGAGCACAGCGGTGGCGGCGGCGGTGAACGCCAGGGCGGCAGCGGCGGTTGCGGTACGCCGGAATCGGGTCATTGGTTTCGCGAGCCTTTCTAACGGATGGGCACGGTGGCGGTCACCGTGGCCTGGTCGATGTCGGTCGTTCGGGCGGTGATCTTCAATTGCCACTCGCCGGGGGTCGGCAGGCTGATGTCGCCGTAGGCGTGACTGTCAGTCAACCGCAGCAACGGCACCTCGATCGGCTCGATCCCGGCCGAGGGCAGCGCGACTGTCGCCTTCCACTCCGCGACCAGCAGTGGCTGGTTGGCCTTGTCGTACGCGTACAGGTGCACCGAGTTGTTGCCCCGCTCGGCCGGGCTCACCTCGACCTCGACGGTCAGCAGCGGGCTGGCGAGCCTGGTGCTGAAGAGGCCGGCCTCGGCCCCGGCCGACGGGCCGGCCGCAGCGGTGCGCGCGGGCGTGGTCTGCACGAGCGTGGCGGACACGGCCAGCACCACAACGGTGACGGCCAACTCCACCAGGACCGCCCGGCGCACCGGCACCGGGCGTTGCGCCGCGACGCGGCTACGCACCAACTGCCGGGAGTACGCGGCCACGGCGATGACCAGCGCGAACAACCCGATCTTGGCGAGCAGCAAGCGCCCGTACGTGGTGTCGAAGAGCGCCTGCGGGGTGGCCACCTCGATCAGCGCCTGGACGGTGCCGGCCAACAGCAGCGCCGAGACGGCAAGCGCCGCCCAGCGCGACCAGATCGGCAGGATCGCGCCCAACTCGCGCTCGTCGGCCTGGCGCAGCAGGAAGACGGCGAGCATGACCAGACCGCCCAGCCAGACCGCCATGCTGCCCAGGTGGACCGCGTCGACCACCACGGAGACCGCCGGGGCCGGGGACGCCGCCGGGTGCCCGGCCAGCGGCCAGGTCAGCAGGGCGGCGCCACCGAGCACGGCCAGGATGATCGCGTCCGCGCGGCCGGCGGGCCGGGCCAGCAGCGGACGGAGCAGGAAGACGGACGCCGCCAGCAGGCCGAGTCGGACCAGGTGGGCAGCGCCGAAGGAGCTGCCGAACACACTGCCGAACCCCTCGCCGGTAACGTCGAAGAGGCCACCACCGGCCGTGTAGGGCACCTGCAACCACAGGTCGGCGAGGGTGGCGACGGCCACCAGACCGAGGCCGGTCCAGGCCAGCCGGGTCGGCCCCCGCCGGGAGAGCCGTCGTGGCCAGAGCGCGGCGAGCACCAGCGCCGGCCCCACCAGCAGCACCAGGCCGGCGTAGCCGAGGAAGCGGGCCACCTTCACCGCCGTCTCCACCACCGGGTTGGCGCGGCTGTCAGTGCCGGAGTCGACTGGTGGGGTCGAGGGTGCGCCGACCGAGTAGGTGTACGCCCCGGAGACCGGGTGACTGTCGGCGGAGATCACCCGGAAGCTCACCAGGTAGGTGCCGCGGGCGCCGGCCGGGTCCACCGGGATGGTCACCACACCGCCGCTGAACGACGGTTCACCCCGGTCGGCCCGGGAGCCGTCCGGCGCGATGACCCGGATCTTGCCGGGCACCTTGCGGACCGACTCGCTGAACGTGAGGACCACCTCGGACGGCCCGCTCGGCACGATGGAGGCGGCGGCCGGGCTGCTGCTCTCCAGCACCGCGTGGGCGCTCGCGGAGGTGGCTGGCGCGATCAACAAGGCGACGACGGTGACCAGGAGGCCGGCGGCTGCAGCCAGCCTGGCGGCCCAGCGGCGGGGGGCGACTGTCATGCCGGCCATGGTCGCCGATGGGTGTCCCATTCGGCGACCCGAGGGGGGTGGTCGCTTCTGTGGTCGCACGTCATGAAGTGGTAGTCGGCCCGGGTCGGGTAAAAGTTCCCGACGTGTCGCAGACCATCCAAGGGCCGAACGACGCTGACGCGCCGCCGACTGCCGCGTAGCCTGGTGTGTCGTGATCCCTGTCCCGCGTGACTCCGGTGCCGCCGGTCCGGCAGAGCCGGACGACGAGGTCGCCCGGGACCCGGCAACCGAGTGGGCGCTGACCGCCCGCGACGGTGACCCCACCGCCCAGGCGGCGTTCGTCCGGCTGACCCAGGCCGAGGTCTGGCGGTTCGCCGCCTCCCTGGTCGACCCGGACAGCGCCGACGATCTGACCCAGGAAACCTACCTGCGGGCGTTCCGGGCACTCCCCGCCTTCGAGGGTCGCTCCAGCGTCCGCACCTGGCTGCTCGGCATCGCCCGCCGGGCCTGCGCCGACCACCTGCGCACTGTCATCAGGCGTCGGCGACTCGACGAGCGCCTGGCGGCGAACGCGTACACCGACCGGCCGCACCCGGACCCGGCCGGCCAGTTCGGCGCCGCCGACCTCGTTCGTCGCCTCGGCCCCGAGCGGCGCTCCGCGTTCGTGCTCACCCAACTGCTGGGCCTGTCGTACGCCGAGGCCGCCGCCGTCGAAGGGGTGCCGGTGGGCACCATCCGGTCCCGGGTCGCCCGAGCACGAGACGACCTGGTCGAGGCGGTCGGCGACGCCCTGACCGGCTGAACGCGGAACTTCCGGCGCGGACGGGACGACAAATGAGCGTGACAGCACCTTCCACCCGCGGCGGCCGTTGGCCAGTGGTCCGCCCGTGGCTCGGCATCGCGGCCCGACTCGGCCTCGCCGCCGTGTGGCTGGTCGCCGGCGCGTCGAAGGTCAGCGATCTCGCCGCCTCCGGGCGGGCGGTCAACGCGTACCAGGTGATGCCGTACGACGTGGCGACAGTGATCGGCGCGGCCCTGCCCTTCGTCGAACTGGCGTTGGGCGTGCTGCTGCTGCTCGGGCTGGCCACCCGGCTCGTCGCCGGGGTGTCCGCCGCGCTGCTGGTGATCTTCATCGCGGGGATCGCCTCGGCCTGGGCGCGTGGGCTGGCCATCGACTGCGGCTGCTTCGGCAGCGGCGGGCAGTTGGCCGCGGGGCAGGCACCCAGTTACCTCCCGGAGATCCTCCGGGACCTGGGATTCTTGGTTCTGGCCGGATTTCTACTGATCTGGCCACGTACGCCGGTATCGGTGGACGGGTGGTTGTCCGGCGAACCCGTTGTGGAGGACGAGGATGAGTAGTCGCAAGGGGCAGCGGGACGCCGCCCGGGTGGTCCGCGAGCAGTTGGCCCGCGAGCGGCGCCGCCGCCGCACGATCTGGGTCTCCGTCGCAGCGGTCCTCGTCCTGGTCATCGCCGGCGGCATCGGGTGGGCAGTCT
Source organism: Micromonospora sp. NPDC048843 (assembly GCF_040649965.1). Classification (NCBI taxonomy): domain Bacteria; kingdom Bacillati; phylum Actinomycetota; class Actinomycetes; order Micromonosporales; family Micromonosporaceae; genus Micromonospora; species Micromonospora sp. NPDC048843. The sequence goes on along the minus strand of NZ_JBEZGJ010000091.1, from coordinate 14,364 downwards.
GGTCCAGCCAGCGCTCCGACAGCTTCACCACGCCACCCGGCGCCAACGCGGCCGGCACCGGCATCGTCACCGGCGGCGGGCCGGTCACCGTCGACGTCTACGAGGACTTCCTCTGCCCGGCCTGCAAGCAGTTCGAGCAGACCAGCGGGTCGACGCTCGAACAGTTGGTGGCCGAGAACAAGGCGACTGTGGTCTACCACCCGGTCGCGTACCTCAACCGTTTCTCCACCACCGAGTACTCCACCCGTTCCTCGGCCGCCTCCGGCTGCGCGGCGGCGGGCGGCAAGTACCACGAGTACGCGAAGGCGCTCTTCGCCCAGCAGCCGCCGGAGGGCAGCGCCGGGCTCACCGACGACAAGCTCATCGACATCGGCACCAGCGTGGGCCTCGACCGCGGCTCCTTTGGCAGTTGCGTGAAGGACGAGACGTACCGGACCTGGACCGAACACGTCACCGACGACGCCAGCCGGAGCAACGTCACCGGCACGCCGACCGTCAAGGTCAACGGTCAACCCGTCGAGAACCCCACCCCGGACGCTCTCACCGCAGCCGTGGCGGCGGCCGGCAAGTGATCCGTACCCTGCTGGGCCGCGCCGGCCTGGTCGCCGCCGCAGCCGGCCTGGTGACAGTGATCAGCGCGGCGCCCGCCGCCGCGCACGGCGCTGACGCACCGGACGGCACCGACTACCGCACCCGGACCACAGGGGTCGCACCGGCGCGGCCAGGGCTCGAGGTACGCGTCATCGAGGCGGGCGCCCGACTGGAGCTGACCAACCGCACCGGCCGCGCCATCGAGGTCATCGGCTACTCCGGTGAGCCGTACCTGCGCGTCGGCCCGGACGGGGTCTTCGAGAACAGCCACTCCCCCGCCACGTACCTGAACCGCACCATCGCCGGGGACACCGCGCTCCCGGCCGAGGCGGACCCGGCGGCCGCACCCTCCTGGCAACGGATCGACGACGGCACCACCGCGCGCTGGCACGACCAACGCGCGCTGTGGCAGGAGTCGGCACCGCCGGCAGCGGTACGCGCCGCACCGGACCGCGAGCACCGGGTCCGGGACTGGACCATTCCACTGCGCGACGGCACCGACCCGGTGGTGATCGGCGGCACGCTGGACTGGGTGCCGCCGCCGGACGCGTACACCTGGTGGGCCGTGACCATCGTGGGGCTGCTCGCGGTGGGCGCGCTCGGCCTGTTCGCCGCCACCGCACCGGCCGGCGCCCGCGCGCTGTCCGCGCTCGGCGTGTTGCTGATCGTCGGCGGCGTGCTGGCCGTCGGGTACCCGGTGGGACGGGAGTTGGACGCGGGCGCCCAGGGCGTGGGCGGGGTGCTGGTCGGGCTGCTCTCCGGGCAGATCTGGTCCCTGCTCACCGGCCTCGGCGCGATCGCCGCCGGTTGGTACGCGCTGAGCCGCCGCCCGGCCGCCGACTTCGTGGTAGCCCTGGCCGGGGCCTGCCTGGCGCTCTTCGCCGGAGCGTCGAACGCCGCCGTGTTCGCCCGCGCCATCGCGCCGGTGCCCTGGTCACCCGCTGCCGCCCGGGTGATGGTGGCGCTCTTCCTGATCACCGGCGCCGGTGCGACAGCCGCCGGCATCCTGCGCCTACACGCCACCTCCCGCACCACAGCGGCGGCACCTCGGGTCGAGGCCGCCGAGAGTGGGTCTACGGCTGCGGGGTGAACCCGTAGGGCAGTTCCAGGCGGTGTCTTGCCAGCAGGGGGGCGTCGTTGAGCAGACTGCGGGTGGGGGCGTCGGCGACGATCCGGCCGTTGTCCAGGATCACCGAGCGCTCGCACAGCTCCGCCGCGTACGGCAGGTCGTGCGTGACCATCAGCAGGGTCACCGGAAGGCCGCGCAGGATCTCGGCGAGCTCTCGACGGGCCGCCGGGTCCAGATTCGACGACGGCTCGTCGAGCACCAGGATCTCCGGGTGCATGGCGAGCACCGTGGCCACCGCCACCCGGCGGCGCTGCCCGAACGACAGGTGCTGCGGGGCCCGGTCCCGATGCTCACTCATCCCCACCGCGGCGAGCGCCTCGTCCACCCGGGCGGCCAGCTCGGCCCCACGCAGACCCAGGTTCGCCGGCCCGAACGCCACGTCCTCCGCCACAGTCGGCAGGAACAGCTGATCGTCCGGGTCCTGGAAGACGATGCCCACCCGGCGGCGCACCTCGGCCAGGATGGCCCGATCCGGGGTGACAGTCAGCCCGCCGACGCTCACGCTGCCCTCGGTCGGGGTGAGGATGCCGTTGAGGTGCAGCACCAGCGTGGTCTTGCCGGCGCCGTTGGGCCCGAGCAGCGCCACCCGGTCGCCCCGCGGCACGTTCAGGTCGACCCCCTGAAGGGCGACGTGCCCGTCCGGGTACGCGTAACGAACGCCCCGAACGTCCAGCGAGACAGCGGTCTGCACGACACCGATCATGACAGCACGACGGCGGTCGCGGCGATGGAGGCCGCCAACACCGGCACGGTCGCCGCGACCAGCCACTGGCCGGCGCTCGCCGCACCCTCGCCCTGCCACACGGCGGGCATCCGCCCGGTGTAGCCCCGGGACAGCATCGCCAGATAAACCCTCTCGCCTCGCTCGAAGGCGCGCAGGAACAACGCCCCGATCCCGGCGGCGAAGCCGCGCAACTGCCACAGGAAACGCGGGTCGTCGCCTCGGGAGATCCGGGCCACCCGCATCCGCCGCGCCTCGCCGACCAGCACGTCGAGGTAGCGCAGCATGAACGTGGCGATCTGGGTGAGCACCTGCGGGCAGCGCAACCGGTCCAGCCCCACGATCAGGTCCCTGGTGGTGGTGGTCGCGGCGAGCAGCAGCGAGGCGAGCACCCCCAGGGTGCCCTTGGCCAGGATGTTCCACGCGCCATGCAACCCGTCCTCGGACAGCCGCAGGCCCAGCACCTCGACCCGCTCACCGCTGCCGAGGAACGGCAGGGCGACGGCGAACAACACGAACGGCAGCTCGATCAACGCTCGGCTGAGCAGCCACCGTGGGCCCACCCGGGCCAGCGCCGCCACCGCCGCCACCAGCACGGCGTACGCGCCGAAGGCCCAGAACGCCTCGCGTGGGGTGGCCACCACGGCGAGGGTGAAGACCACCATCGCCACGATCTTGACCTCGGGCGGGAGCCGGTGCACCGGCGAGTCCGACTCGCGGTACAGCACGTGCCCGTGACCGGCCCCCATCCGCGTACCCCTGCTCAGCTGGCGGCGTCGGCGCGACGCCGGACATCGCCGGACGTCGCGGGATCGCCCTCGGCGGGCGTCGCCGCGTCAGCGTCGGTCGGCGTGCCGCCTCGACGGCGCAGCAGCCAGAACCCGCCGGCCCCGATCGCGAAGGTGACCAGCACCCCGAGCACCCCGGAGAGGCCGGTGGAGACGAAGCTGTTCCGCACGCCCCGTACGCCGTAGTCGGCGAGCGGGCTGTCGGCCAACTCGTGGTCGCGGGCCTGCTGGGCCGGGCAGCTACCCCCGACGATGTTGTCGTCAGCGTCGACGGTGCAGCCCTTGAGCAGGGACGAGTCCAGCCCGTCCGGGTGGGAGGAGGCGTAGTTGCTCACCACGCCGGCGAGCAGCAGGGCGACCAGCAGGCCGCCGGCCAGGAAAGCCCAGGAACGGTTCTTCATCGGACACCTCCGGCGACCGGAACGGCGGGGGCGGCGGGCGCGCGCAGGGAACGCAGCGCGTACACCAGGTCGGGGCGCACCTTCGCGACGGTGAGCACCGTGGTCGCGGTGATCAGGCCCTCGCCGATGCCGATCAGCAGGTGGACGCCGGCCATCGTGCCGGCCAGGCCACCCAGGTTGTTGCCCAGGTCGGTGGTGCCACCCAGCCAGTACTCCAGGACGAAACCCTGCGACGCCACCACCACGCTGAGCGTCGCGGCGACGAACGCGGTCACGGCCAGACCGGCCCGCGTGCGGGGCAGCACCCGCAGCAGCAGCGCGATCAGCGCGTACGCCGCGGCGGTGCCGAGCAACGCCATGTTCGTGATGTTGAGGCCGAGCATCGCCACGCCACCGTCGCCGAAGATCAGCGCCTGTACGACAAGCACCACTGCCACGCAGAGCGCGCCGACCCACGGGCCGACCAGCATGGCGGCGAGCGCGCCACCGAGCAGGTGACCACTGACACCGGCCGTGAAGATCGGGAAGTTGAGCATCTGGACGGCGAAGATGAACGCCGCCACCAGGCCGGCCATCGGGGCCAGCCGGTCGTCCAGGTCACGCCGGCCGCGCAGAACGCAGGCGGTGAGCGCGGCAAGAGCGAGCGCAGCGAAGATCGCTGCCACGGGACCGTCGATGATCCCGTTCGAGATGTGCATCGCCAGTGTCTCCACGCGACCTCCCACGCGTCAGCGGGCCCGACCGGGCCGGCGTGGGTCAGCCTATTTCCCAACCATCGTTGTTGCCAGACTCTGGCAACAACGCATGGGCTTGATCACTCCAGGCCAGGCCCCGCCAGCCCATCGGTGCTCGGCCGGTCGGCGGCTCGGCGGTAGGGTCGGGGCCATGACCTCGCCCGACCGCCTCTCCCCCGGTGACCCCGCGCCCGAGTTCACCCTCGCCACCGACACCGGCGACCAGCTCACCCTCGCCGACCTGCGAGGTCGCAAGGTCGTCCTGTACGCCTACCCGGCCGCGATGACCCCCGGCTGCACCAAGCAGGCCTGCGACTTCCGCGACTCACTCGCCTCACTCCAGGCCGCCGGCTACGAGGTCATCGGCATCTCTCCGGACAAGCCGGAGAAGCTGGCGAAGTTCCGCGAGCGCGACGCCATCACCTTCCCGCTGGTGTCGGACCCGGACAAGTCGGTGCTGACCGCCTACGGCGCGTACGGCGAGAAGCAGCTCTACGGCAAGACCGTCACCGGCGTGATCCGCTCGACGTTCGTGATCGACGCCGACGGCAAGGTCGAGCGGGCGCTCTACAACGTCAAGGCCACCGGGCACGTCGCCAAGCTCCGCCGCGACCTCGGCCTGGACTGACTGTCACACCGGACCGCTACGGTCCGTCAGTGGTTCGATACAAGTACACGCCCGAAGCGCTGGCCGCCGCCGCCGCCGCCGCCCGCAACATCACCGAGGTGATGCGGTTGCTCGGCGTACGCGTCAGCGGTGGCTCGCACGCGCACATCAGCCGGCAGCTCAAGCGGTTCGGCATCGACACGTCGCACTTCACTGGTCAGGCACACAATCGAGGCGTGCGATGGCGGCGCATGTCCCCCACAGAGTTGCTGGTAGTGCTGCCGGCCGGTTCCCGCCGAATCCCAGGGATTCGCCTCAAACGCGCCTTGGCGACAATCGGTCTCCCCGAGACGTGCGAGGTGTGCGGCATCGGGTCAACGTGGCAAGGTGCCAGATTGACGCTGCACGTGGACCACATCAATGGCGATTTTCTCGACAACCGGCCACGAAATCTTCGTCTGCTCTGCCCCAATTGCCACAGCCAGACCTCTACATACGCTGGTCAGCGACGGCCTGCACTCGTGGAGCCCGAGGTGGTCTACGATCCTGATGCGGTTACTCCGACCGGCTTCCCGATAGGCAGGCGACTGCCGCGTCGGCTGGAGTGGCCGTGGACGCTGGTGGAGTACAGCTTCAAGGGGCCGTAGCCCAACGGCAGGAGGCATGCGGTTTAGGTCCGCACCAGTGCGGGTTCGAATCCCGTCGGCCCCACATCACCTTTGAGTCGCGACGGATCCTGGCTCGGTCGGAGCCAGGATCGGCTTGTCGGGCGTGTCACTGTCGCGGGTCGTGGGCCTGGTCGTTGGGTCAGGATGGCGAGCGTGAGTCTGCGCTTCGTCCTCGACCCTGACCTGACCCCGCAGCTGCGTGCCGAGATCGTCGACCTCTGGGTGGACGTCAGCAACGCCGGCGGGGCGGTCGGCTTCGTGCCACCGGTCACCGCCACCGACGTGCACGTCACCGCCGATCCGACCTTCGCCGGCATCGCCGACGGACCGGACCGGCTGCTGGTCGGCTACTCCGGGGACCGACTGGCGGCAATGCTGATCTTCAGTGACAACCGTTTTCCGCTCACTGCGCACTGGTGTGTGCTGAAGCGGGTGATGGTCCACCCGGACACCCAGGGTGCCGGCTACGGCTCGGCGCTGATGATGGAGGCCACCCGGCTGGGCAGGGTGTTGGGCCATGAGGCGCTGCACGTCACGGTGCGCGACGGCCTGGGGTTGGACAAGTTCTACGGTCGCCTCGGGTACCGGGAGGTCGGCCGGCTGCCGGGCGCCTTGCGGGTGGCCCCCGATGACAATCGGGACGAGATTCTGATGTGGCTCGATCTGGCGATGGCCGACTGAGTGGTCAGCCCTCGCACCACCGGGCGTTGGCCCGGGCCGAGCCGGTGGTCGGCGCGTCGGTGGCCGGGGCGCTCGTCCTCGCCACCTCGACCGAGCGACGGGTCGGCGTCGGCGTGGCGGCGGGGCGGCTGCTCGGCGGTCGGGGCGAGGCGGACGGACGACGTGTGGTGGCCCCGGCACCGGGTGCGTACATCCGGACCGTGCTGTTCTGCACCTGGCCGGGCGCCATCCGGATGCCGCCGACGGTGACCCGGTTGCCGTACACGTCGGTGACCCGGACGTTGAACGGGCCCGGCCCGGCGCCGGAGGCGATCAGCCAGTAGTTGTAGTCCTGCCGGGCGGCCGACTGCCAGGGGTCGCTGTCACGCTGCCGGACCTCGACGGACCGCAGCGGGTTGCCGTGGTTGCCGACGCGGACGGCGAACCACCACTGTGACGCGCCCTCCTTGATCCGGAAGGTGAGTGGTCCGGGCAGCGGCGGGTTGACCACCGCGCGGTAGGTCACCGGAACGAGGCCCTGGACGGGGTCGGCGATCCGGGCGAACGCCTCGCGGGACAGGTCGAGGTGGCCGGGCTCGCACTCCGGGCACTGGTCCATGATGAGCACCCGGACGGTGCCCTTGGGGCCGACGACGTCGAGGAATCCGCCGCAGGCGGCACCGGCGGAGTATTCCGTCGGACCGAGCGCGACGTAGAGCCGGTTGGCCGGGGCAGCCGGGTTCGAGCAGTTGCCGCCGGTGCCCTTGGAGTCGTAGAAGGTGGCCTTGCCGGTCTTCGTGGCGGTGCCGGTGGGCGGCGCGGCCAGTGTCCGACCGGCGGCGCAGGCCGGGGTGGAGCCGGAGCGCAGGGTGAGGGTGAGCCCGAGCGTCGCCGCGACGACCGTGACGCCGGTGGCGACCAGCCAGGGCTTCACACCGGACGACGGCGCGGGCCGGCCCTCTGGAGGATGGTCCAGGTCGATGTTGATGTCGACAGCGCTTCCGTCCGTCACGACGGCGATGCTGCCGGACCCGGTCGGGTACCGACAAGCGGGCTAAGCCAAAGCTAAGACAGCATCGACGGACGGTGACCGTGGGGTGCAGATTACTGGTCGGCGGGCCGGTCAGGGCGCGACGGCGATCGGGGCGTCCACCGCCAGCGGCCCGCTGTCGAGTGGCACCAGGTTCAGTCCGAAGAGGAGTTTCTGCTTGACGTTGCGGTGCCGCCCGAGGGTGCGCAGCGGCTCCTTGGTGCGTACCCCGGTCGCCTGATCGGTGGTGGTCACCACGCAGCGGTCGCACGGCCCGGCGGCCTGGAACATCCGATCGCCGATGCGCAGCCGCCGACCCACCCAGTCGTCCTCGGCCCAGGCCGGCGCACCGTCGACGACCAGGTTGGGCCGGAACCGGGTCATCGGCACCGGTTCCTCCCCCGCCTCGGCCAGCCAGTCGTTGAGGGCGTCGAGGGAGGTGGCGTTCGCCAGCAGCACCGGGTAGGCGTCGGCGAAACTGACCTGGTCACCGGTGTCGTGTTCGCGGGTCCCGGCGGCCAGGTGGCGGGTCGGCTGGGCCAGCCAGACCAGTCGGACCGGTCGGCCGAGCAGGGCACCCAGCCAGTTGTCGGCCGCTTGGCCGGCCGGCAGCGCGGGGACCGGAAAGGTACGGCTGCGGAAGGTACGGACCGCGACCGGTTCGCCGCCGGCCGGCTCGGGCACGTCGAGGTCGGGTTGCCCGTCGGCGCGCAGCGTCAGACCCCCGGGGCGCACGGCGGCACGCAGGTCGACGAGCCGGGTCGTGTCCCGCTGGGTGACGCCGACCCCGTCGGCGTCCACGACCATCCAGCGCCGGTCACCGGCCAGGCCCCACTGGTGCACGAACGCGCCGTCGTGGTCGAGCCGGTGACAACCCTTGATGGGGTACGTGTGAATCGAGGTCAGCCGCACCCGGCTACCATGCCACGCCGATCCCGTCGCCCGGGTACCAGTGGTCGGCCGGGCTCTCCCGGTAGGCGAGGAACCGGCGGCCGGTCCGTTCGGCGTGCTCGGCGAGCACGTTGGTGCTGGTGACGTTGTCGGTGAGCAGGATCGCGCCGGGGGCGAGCTTGGGCTCCACGGCGTCGAACTCACGCTTCTCGTGGGCGCGGCTGTGGTCGCTGTCGTGCAGGAACAGGTCGACCGGGCGGTCCAGCGCGCCGATCGAGGCGATCGAGTCGCCGATGACCAGGTCGACGACCTCCGACCACGGTGCGACCCGGGCGAGGTAGCCGGCTTCGGGGTTGATGTCCAGGGAGGTGACCCGGCCCGGGTGCCCCTCCTGCGCGTTGCGCAGCAGGGCGGACGCCAGGACGACGCTGCCGAGTCCCTTGTCGACACCGGTCTCGACGACGTGGGTGGGGCGGGTGGCACGGACGATGGCGTACCAGCCGATCCGCCGGGCGTAGCGGATCTCCTTGTCGGCGAGGCCGCGCCGGTCGGAGGCGGCGATCGCCGCCAGGAGGTGCTGGCGCAGGGTGTCGTCCGACTCGATCTCGCCGAGGTACGCCCGGACCTGTTTGACCGGGATGTCGCAGACCACGCTGACGAACCAGGCGAGGTGGTTGCGGCTCAACGAGGTGAGGTCGTACGTGTAGTTGTGGTGCTCGCGGGAGGTCAGCAGCCAGCGCGCCGAGCGGCGCAGCACCTTCGCGTCGTGCCGCGCGATAGTGCGGAGCCTCTTGGGAAAGGCGGCAATCGGGGCGAGTGGGGTACGCGCGACGGCCCGTCGGAGCTTGATTCGATCCACGGGTGCCGTTGTAGCAGGGTTCGGGCGGCAGCGGGAGGGTCCTCGCGAAAGCCGATGGTTACGTTGTTTCCGCCTCCCGCCGGGGCAGGAGAATAGGGCTTTGAAAGCGCTCCCGGGCCGGCGTTAACGGCAGTCCGTCCGAACGCAGGGCCTGGTTCGCCGCACCGGTCGGCAGGCATGCGATACCCGAAAGGACGAGGGTGCACGACAGGAGCATGCAATCAGTAGCATCGCCGGCATGTCTGGTGCTCAGCGGTACACCGATGCCGACACCGAATTCTTCGACCCACACGCAGTCGATCCGCAGGAGGATGTCCCGGCCGGGGGCAAGCGGCGACGTCGTGGCCCTCGCTGGCGTCGCGTCCTCGTCATCTGCCTGGTAGTCGCAGCGATCCTGGGCGGCGGCAGCATGATCGGTGGTGCCCTCTACCTCCGCTCGGTCGAGAAGGACATCGACCGGGTGGACGCCTTCGCCGACGTTCCCGAGGAGGGGCGTCCGCAGGCGGTGGCCGACGGCGCGATGAACATCCTGATCCTGGGAAGCGATTCCCGCGACCCGGAGAGCACTGGCGGCTCGCGCACGGACACCATCATCGTCGCGCACATCCCGAAGGACCGGGCCAGCGCGCAACTCGTCTCGATTCCTCGGGACACCTGGGTGAACGTGCCGAAGGCCAAGAACGGGGGGCACGGCGGCCGCGATGCGAAGATCAACGCAGCGTACGCCTGGGGTGGCATTCCGCTGATGGTGCAAACAGTCGAATCGTTCACCACGGTGCGAATCGACCACGTCATGATTGTCGACTTCGCCGGCTTCAAGGAAATCATCGACGCCTTGGACGGCGTCGACATCAACGCGGAGAAGTCGTTCACGTCGATCCACCCGCCGTTCCGCAAGTTCGAGCAGGGAATGCAGCGGATGGACGGCGAGACGGCCCTGGACTACTCCCGCCAGCGCAAACAGTTCGCCGACGGCGACTTCGCCCGCATCCGTCACCAGCAGCAGGTCATCAAGGCCATCCTCGACAAGGCCGTGTCCGGCGGCATCGTCACCAATCCCGGGCGGCTCAACTCCTTCGTCAAGGCGACCTCGAGCGCCGTGGCGGTGGACGAGAAGATGTCGCTCGTCAGTATGGCGACAGACCTGCGGAGCCTTCGCGGCCGTAACCTCACCTTCGTCACCAGCCCGACGAAGGGCACCGGCCGAGTGGGCAGCGAGAGCGTCGTCTTCGCGAACACCGAGAAGGCAAAGACCTTCTACGATGCCGTGCGCCGGGACTCCGTCGACGAGATTCTCGCCAGCGCCAAGTAACACCCGGGCCGGTGGCTGTCGCCGGCCGCCGCCTTGTCTCGAGTTACGGACCGGCCAGGTCAGCCGGCCCTCACGGGGAGGTCCACTATGTCCAATCAGCCCGCCATGTGGCATCGGCCGGTACCGGCCGATGACCGCGACGGCAGCGCCACCGACGCCCAAGGCGACGGTGAGGGGGACGACGAGGGGAGTCGCGGCGGGAGTCGCCCTCCCGCCTACCAGTTCCCCGGTTACCAGCCTGCCGGCTACCAGCCTCCCGGTTACCAGACTTCCGGCCACCAGGCCCCGGCCGTCCCGTCGCCAGCCGACCGGCGCTCGGCCCCGCAGGCACCGGCACCTGCGCCTGCGCCCGCAGAGCACGAGCCTCGCGCCGGCCTGGACACGACAGCTGTCCTGCCGTATGCCGGTTCGCGCGCCTCGACCCGGACCAGGTGGCTGCGCGCCTGGATGATGACCGCGCCGGTCGACGTCCTGGCACTGCTGACGCCGCTGGTCATCACTCAGCAGTACTGGCGCGGCACCCTGGCCATGACGGTCCTGACCGTGATCATCTTTGCCAGCGGCGGCCTCTACCGGGCACGACGGCACGTGAGCTTCCTCGACGAGGTGCCGAGCCTCTGCGGGCGTCTGCTGGCCGCCGCGTCCGCGGTCGCCATCGTCGCGGCGATGCGTCACGAATCCGCCGAGTACGTCTTCAGCTTCACCCGCGGTGTCGCCGCGTCGGCGGGGCTGGTCATCCTCGGGCGGGCTGTCACCCGCGAATTCGCCATCGTCGCCCGCAAGCGCCGGTGGGTCGAGCACAACACCATCATCGTCGGCAGTGGCCCCACCGCCGTGGAACTCGCCCGGCTGTTGCGCCGCTACCCCCAGTACGGCCTGCGCTTCGTGGGTTGTGTCGACACCCCCGACGGTCCGTCGGCGCTGCCGCTGATCGGATCCCTCGACGACCTCGACAGCCTCGTACGGCTGCGCGAGTGCGACGTGGTGATCGTCGCGGACGCGAGCTGCTCCGAGACCTCCCTCATGGAGATCCTGGCCCGGCCCCGGACGGCGGAGTGCGACCTGTGGGCTGCCACCCCCCTCTGGGGGTCCCGTTCGCACGGCGACCACATCGGCGCGGTTCCGGTCGTCAGCATCGGCGACATCACCCTCTCCGGCCCGCAGTCCGCGCTCAAGCGCGCCTCGGACATCGCGTTCGCCTTGGTGGCGCTGCTCCTGCTGAGCCCGGTGCTCCTCATCTGCGCGGTCGCCACGCTCATCGACGGCGGCCCCGGCATCTTCTTCTACCAGGAGCGCATCGGTCGGCACGGCCGACCTTTCAACATCATCAAGTTCCGGTCCATGCGCCCCGTCGACGAGCACGAGTCGCAGACCAACTGGTCCATCGCCAACGACCGGCGGGTGGGGCCGATCGGTCGGATCATGCGCAGGACCTCCCTCGACGAGCTCCCGCAGCTCTGGAACATCCTCCGCGGCGACATGAGCGTGGTCGGCCCCCGACCCGAGCGTCCCTACTTCGTCGAGAAGTTCTCGGCCGAATACCCCCAGTACGCGATGCGCCACCGCGTCCCGGTCGGGCTCACCGGCTTGGCGCAGGTCAGCGGGTTGCGCGGCGACACCCCGATCTCCGACCGGGCCCGCTTCGACAACTTCTACATCGAGAACTGGTCCCTCTGGCTCGACGTCAAGGTGGTGCTCCGTACGGTGACCGAGGTGTTCCGCGCCGGCGGCCGCTGATCCGCCCACGCACCGGCACACCGCCGGGTACGGCCAACGGCCGTACCCGGCGGCCGTGTGCCGGTCGTACCCCCAAACGCATGGAGAACGCAATGCCGAACGTATCCGTCGTGATCCCCACCACGGGCCGCCCCAGCATCGCCGACGCGGTGCTCTCCGCCCGCTCCCAGCAGGGCGCATCCGTACACATCGTGGTCGTCTGTGACACCCCGGAGGTGCCGCAGACGGTGCGGAACCTGGGACAGCACATCGACCAGGTGGTCTGCACCGGCGGCGGCCGACGCGGGTCGTACGCCCGCAACCTCGGAGTCACCCACGCGATCCCGGGCAGCCACGTCGCGTTCCTCGACGACGACGACACCTGGCTGCCTACCAAACTGGCGGCACAGGTGCCCGCGCTGGAGCGGGTCGCGGCGGCCGGGTTCCGCCCCGTCGTGTCGTCCCGGATCCTGCAACGCAAGGACGGCGCCGAGCCGCTGCCGACACCGGCTCCCGCCGAGGTGATCCCCGACGGCATGCTGCCGGAGGACTACCTGTTCCGCCGCCGTCACCTCGGCATCGGCCGGCAGTCGCTGCCCACGTCGACGCTCCTGACCACGTACGAGTTGGCGACCGAGTGCCGCTGGGACGAGACGCTCCCCCGACACCAGGACTGGGACTGGCTGGTTCGGGTCGCCCGGCTGCCCCGGGTGAAGATCGTCCAGGTGGAGGAGGCGACGGCCGTCTACACGGTGGGCAGCCCCGGGTCGATCTCGGCCGGCGCCGACTGGCGTACCTCGTGGCACTGGGCCCAGCGCTGGGAGGGAGTGTGGGCGCCGGGAACCTTCTCGGACTTCATCGCGGCCCAGACCCTCCGCTACGCTCTCCAGGCCCGAGACCGGGAGGGCGTGCGGGAGATGGTGCGGGCGATCCGCCGCAACTCACCTCCGTCCGCCCGGAACGCGGTGCTGGCGGCGCTCGGGCTGGTACCCCGGTCGACCCTGGAACGGGTCGCCATGCGCAAGTCGAAGGCCCCCAGCAGCCCCACTCGACCGCTTGAGACCGAACGGCCACACTGATGCGTCTGCACTTCGTACTGCCGCAGCTCGAACCGCTCTACGGCATGGAGCTGGCGGCGGCGCTGCTGATCCGTGGCCTCCAGGCCCAGGGCGTCGAGGTCTCGGCAACAGTCGTCTCCCGTGGGGTCCCCGCCGAACTGGCCGACCTGACCGTCGACACCCTGGGCCTCGGCTCCCGGATCACCAGGTTGATGGAGTCTGTTCCGCCGCTGCGGCGGCGCCTACAGAACCTGGCACCGGACGTCCAGATCGTGGCCAGCGGTCTGTGGGGCAGCGTGCCCGTCGGTGCCGCCCTCGCCGGGTCCGGCCGCAGCTACGTCGCCTGGGAGCACTCCCTGCTGCCGGAACGTCTGCGGATCGACCGACGGGTGCGCACGCTCGCCCGGTTCTCGCGGCTCAAGGGGCTTCGTCCACGGCTCGTCGTCGCCGTCTCCAACGGTGTCGCCCGCACGGTCCAGCAGTTGGCGCCGGGGCAGCCGGTGGTCACCATCACCAACCCGATGCCGCCTCGGCCCTTCGTCGCACCGCGCGAGGTGGTGGACCACCGGCGGATCAACCTCCTCACCACTGCCGCCTTCCGCCCGTACAAGAACCACTCCTGCGCCATCTCCGCGCTGGCCCTGCTGCCGGAGGCGTACCACCTCACACTCGCCGGCGACGGCGAGGAGCGGGATCTGCTGCACGCGAAGGCCCAGGAACTGGGTGTGCAACACCGGACCTCGTTCCTCGGACGGGTGCCGGGTGTCGCCCAACTCCTTGCCGAAGCGGACCTCCTGGTCCACCCGTCTCGTGCCGAGACCTTCGGGTTCAGCCTGGTCGAGGCCGCCGAGGCGGGCCTGCCGGTGGCGGCCCTCCCGGTACCCGCGCTGGACGAGATGATCCCGACCTTCGTGCCTGGCGCGTTGGCGGCGGACACGTCGCCGGCCGCCCTCGCGGACGCGGTGCTCCGGCTGACCGGTGCCCAGCGGCCGACACTGGCCGACTTCGAGAAGTCCTGGCATGCCCGCTGCGCGGCACTGGATCCCGCCGAGGTCGGCCGCCAGTGGGTGGAGGCGTTGAACCGGTGAGTACGCCCTCCGGTGCGGTCGGCTCCGTATCTCCCTGGTCCGGCCGCCGACCGCGATCCGGTGCCAGCCGTGCGCACGGGCCGAGTCGACCGGGAGGCCGGTGGTCATCTA
>NZ_JBEZGJ010000090.1:0-29908 GCF_040649965.1 Micromonospora sp. NPDC048843 | reverse complement strand
GCGCGTCCAGCAGCTTGACCCCCATGGCCTGCGCGCCCCGGCGGCTGTCCACCACGCTGAAGTCGACCCGCTGGCCACCCTTGAGGTCGGTGACAGCCCGGTGTCCGAGCCGGGCAGGGCCCGCCACGCCGCCAGCCGGTGCAGGTCCCCCCAGGGCACCGGCTCGGCCGCCGCGTCGGCGACCTCCTCGGCCGCCGCCCGTACCAGCGCGGCGATGTCCACACCGGGCAGCGGCGTCGCGCCGAGCAGGTGCTCCAGCGCGTGACCGACGCGCGGCGTCAGCGCCAGCCAGGGCGCGAACACCTCGGGGTACGCGGGCAGCTCGGCCAGCTCGGCCAGCGCCGGGTGGGCGGCGATCCGGCGTACGACAGCCGCCCGCAGGATGGCGTAGGCCGCCGCGTCAGTGCTGTCCGCGGCCATCCGGCGATCCCAGCGCAGCAGTCGTTCCCGCAGCGCTGCGGCGGCCGGACCGAGCCCCGTCGACTCGGCGAGCACCGCCAGCAGCGGCCCGGCCGCGCCCAGGTACGTGTCGGTGTGCACCGAAACCATCTCGTCGGCCGTCCACGCCGAACGGGCGTCGAGCAGCTCGGCGATGCGACGCGCCCGGTGCGGTGGGGCGAACTCCACCCCGAGCGGTGCCGCCAGACCGCGCTCGTTGGCCATCACCGACCGACCGACCACCTCGGCACGGGGCATCGGCGCGTGCCAGCCCTGCCATGCGTAGGCGGCGTCCCACCCGGGGACCACCCGTCGGCCGTTCTCCGGGTGCCGCACCGGCACCGCCCCGGCGACCCGGTGCAACAGCCCTCCGGCGGTGTCCGCCGCCTGCACCACGTTGACCGGCTCCACCCAGTGCCGCAGCGCGTGGTCCACGTCGGCCACGGTGCGGGCGCGCAGCAGCTCCGGCAGCGTCGCGAAACCGAGATCACCCCGGACCCGGGGCGGGTAGCGCAGGCTGACGGCTGTCTCGTCGTCCGGTCCACCGGCGATCACCGGGCCGCGGTCGGTCTCCACCACCTCGACCTCGACCCTGTCGGCCCCGGCCACCTCGATGGTCTCGACGTGGCGGTGCGCCGGTCGCCAGCCGTCCGGGCCGAGCGCCTGCACCCGGGGGCCGTCGCGGCGCAGCCGCTCCGCGTACACGTCCTGGTAGTCGGCCATCGCGTTGGTGATCGCCCAGGCCACTCCGCCGGTGTGCCCGAAGTGCGCGATGCCCGGCACACCCGGCACCGCCAACCCGACCACGTCGTACTCCGGGCAGGCCAGCCGGATCTGCTGGTAGACACCGGGATCCTCGATGAACCGGTGCGGATCACCGGCGAGCAGCGCGGCTCCGGTGTCGGTGCGCTCGGCGGCGAGCAGCCATCCGTTGCTGCCGGCCACGGCCGGCCCGTCGGTGGCGAACAGGCCGATCGCGTCCGGCCCGAGCCGCTGCGCCACGTGCTCGCGCCAGAGCTTGCCGGGGAACCCGGCGAACAGGATGTGGTGGCCCAGCCAGACCGCGAGCGGCGTCCACGGTTCCCACCGACCCGGGCGCAGCCCGGTGGCGGCGAACTCCGGTGACCGGGCCGCCCCGGCGGCGAGAGCGGCGTTGACGCCGTCCACGTAGGCGCCCACCCACTCGGCGGTCGCCGGGTCCAGCGCCGCGTGGCAGCGGCGTGCGGTGTCGTCGAGCCGGACCTGCCGGACGAACCGGTCCCAGCCGAGCGCGTCGGGCCCGAGGAACGCCGCGCTGGTGCCTTGGGCGCGGTGCCGTTCCACCTCGATCTGCCAGGCCCTGTCGTACGCGGTCACCCGACCCTGCGCCGCCGCCAGCGCGATCGGGTCGTCGGCCCGCAGGTGCGGCACTCCCCACGGGTCGCGGAAACGCCGCTCGTTGCTGGTTTGCTCGCTGTGCTCGCTCACGCCGGCTCCGGGACCACTGTGGTGGCACGGCGTCGGGCCGCGGGGACGACCAGCGGAGTGCCCGTCTCCGGGTCGTCGATCACCCGGCAGGGCAGCCCGAACACCTCCGCCACCAGGTCGGCGGTGACCACCGACGCGGGCTCCCCGGCGGCCACCACGCGTCCGTCGCGCATCGCGATCAGATGGGTGGCGTAGCGGGCCGCGTGGTTCAGGTCGTGCAACACCGCGACAAGGGTGCGGCCCTGCTCCTCGTGCAACCGGGCGCAGAGGTCCAGGATTTCGATCTGGTGGGCGATGTCGAGGTACGTGGTCGGCTCGTCGAGCAGCAGCAGGGGCGTCTGCTGGGCCAGCGCCATGGCGATCCAGACCCGCTGCCGCTGCCCGCCGGACAACTCGTCCACGGCGCGGTCGGCGAGGTCGTCGACCCCGGTCGCGGCCATCGACTCCCCGACCACCCGTTCGTCCTCGCGGGACCACTGCCGCAGCAGCCCCTGGTGGGGGTAGCGACCCCGGGCGACCAGCTCGGCGACGCTGATGCCGTCCGGTGCGATCGACGACTGCGGCAACAGGCCGAGCGTACGGGCCACAGTGCGCGCCGGCAGGTCGTGAATGTCGCGTCCGTCCAGCAGCACCGCACCGGCGCTGGGGCGCAACATCCGGGACAGGGCGCGCAGCAGCGTCGACTTGCCGCACGCGTTCGGCCCGATGATCACGGTGAACGACCTGTCGGGCACCGCCACTGTCAGGTTCTCGGCGATGGTCCGCTGGTCGTAGGCGAGGGTCAGCGCGGTGCCGCCGAGCCGGGAATCGCCGGGTCGCATGGGTGCTCCTTCGAGGGCGTCACTGATGTTCACAGCCGGCCCGCCCGACGTTCCATCGCCAGCAGCCAGACCAGGTAACCGCCGCCGATCACGCCGGTCACCACGCCGACCGGGAGTTGGTGCCCGGCGAACGCGCGCTGCGCCACCAGGTCGGCCCCGACCAGCAGCGCCGCGCCGACGGCCATCGACGGCAGCAGGTTCGGACCCGGGGCCCGGGTCAGTCGTTTCGCCACGTGCGGGGCGACGAGCGCCACGAAGGACACCGGCCCGGCGGCGGCCGCCGCGAACGAGACCAGCAGCACGGCGGCAGCGAGCAGCACCAGGCGCAGCCGGCGCACCGGCACGCCCAGGGCACTGGCCGCGTCGTCGCCCAACTCCATCATCCGCAGCGCCGGGGCGCAGCCGACGAGCACCAGCGGCGCCACCACGACCAGGACGGCGAGCAGCGGCCCCGCGTTGGCCCAGCCTCGCCCGTCCAGGCTGCCGGTGAGCCAGAGGACCGCGCGGGCGGCTTCCATCAGGGGCGCCCGGGTCAGCAGGTAGCCGTTGACGCCGGTCAGGATCGCGGACACCCCGATGCCGACCAGGATGAGCCGGTAGCCGTGCACTCCACGCCGCCAGGCGAGCGCGTAGATCAGCAGACCGGTGCCGAGACCACCGACGACCGCCGCGCCGGCCAACGCCAGGCTGCTGCCACCGAGGACGACCACCACCAGCGCCCCGGTCGACGCGCCCTGGGTGAAGCCCAGGATGTCCGGGCTGCCCAACGGGTTGCGGACCAGCGACTGGAACACAGTGCCGGCGAGAGCCAACGCCGCACCGACCAACAGGGCGGTGACCAGCCGGGGCAGGCGCAGCTCGAGCACGATGAACTGCTCCGCCACAGTGCCACCGCCGGTCAGCGTGCGCAGCACGTCCGCCGGCCCCATCGGGTAGTCGCCACTGCCCAGGGCCACCAGGCCGAACCCGGCCGCGAGCACCGCCGCGCCGGCCCCGACGCCCAACGCGCGGGGCCGGAACCGCAGCGACAACCCCCCACTACGCAGAACGCTCACGGTTGCGCCACCGGTCGGCGCGTGACCAGCCACAGGAAGAGCGGGCCGCCCAGCACCGCGGTCACCATGCCGACCTGGAGTTCTCCGGGGCGGCCCAGCACCCGGCCGAGCACGTCGGCGCCGAGTAGCAACGCGGGTGCGAGCACCGCGCAGTACGGCAGCAGCCAGCGCAGGTCCGGGCCGGTCAGGGCGCGGACCAGGTGCGGCACGAGGAGCCCGACGAAGACGATCGGCCCGCACGCGGCGGTCGCCGCGCCGCAGAGCAGGGTGACGGCGACGATCACGGCGGCGCGGATCAGCGCGGGTCGAGCGCCGAGGGCTCGCGCCGCGTCGTCGCCGAGCGCCAGCGCGTTCAGCGGACGAGCCGCACCGAGCGCGACCAGCAGCCCGATGAGGATGAACGGCAGCACCCGGGTGACTGTTGCGGAGTCCGCGCTGGCCAGCGAGCCGACCGTCCAGAAGCGCAGTCGCTCCAGCGACGCGGTGTCCAGCAGCATCACCGCGCTCACGTAGGAGTAGAGGGTGGCGTTGAGCGCCGCGCCGGCCAGCGCGAGGCGGGCCGGGGTGGCGCCGCGTCCGCCGCCGACGGCGTAGACGAGCGCGGTCACCGCCGCCGCGCCGAGCAGCGCGAACCAGACGTACCCGCCGACGGCGGTGACGCCCAGGAACGCGGCGGCGGTGGCGACGGCCGCGGACGCGCCGGCGTTGATACCGAGCAGCCCGGGGTCGGCGAGTGGGTTGCGGGTGAGGGCCTGCATGACAGCGCCCGCCACACCGAGGGCGGTGCCGGCGAGCAGCCCGAGCAGGGTGCGGGGCAGGCGCATCCGGTGCACCACCGCGTACTCGGTGGCGTCACGGTGCAGCAACCCGGACCAGACGTCGGCGAGCGGCATGGCCTTCGCGCCGACCGCGATGCTGAGCACCACGATCACCGCGAGCAGTGCCACGGCGGTGACCAGGCCGGCGGCGCGGGCCGCCCGACGGCCACGCCGGCTCGGGGGTGCGGCCGTTTGCCTGACCGGCACTGGTGGTGCCGGTCGGGTGACGGTGGGTGTGGCGTCCAGTGTGGGCTCCGGGGTGGTGGCGACACGACGTACCGCTGTTGACAATGACCGAGGTTAGGCTAACCTAACCCCGCTGCCCTGGTCGACCCCGGCCAACCCTTGATCGAAAGACAACACCATGCCCGATGCCCTGTCCGCCCGCCGCCTCTCCCGCCGTGGCCTGCTGGCCGCCGGTGGCGCTGCCACGCTGGCCACCCTGCTCGCCGCCTGTGGCAAGGACGACGCCGCGAAACCCGCCGCCGGCAACGGAAGTGGTCCCTGGTCGTTCACCGACGATCGCGGCACGAAGGTCGAGGCGGCGGCCCGTCCGGCTCGCGTGGTGGCCTTCACCGGTGTGGCGGCGGCCCTGATCGATTTCGGTCTCGACAAGCAGCTCGTGGGCGTGTTCGGTGAGACCAAGCGCGCCGACGGCACGGCCGAGCCGCAGGCCGGCGACCTGAACGTCGAGGGCGTCGAGATCCTCGGCAACGTGTGGGGCGAGTTCAGCCTTGAGAAGTACGCGGCGCTGCGCCCCGAACTGCTGGTCACCCACATGTACGACCCGGACGCGCTCTGGTACGTGCCGGACGAGAGCAAGGCCAAGATCCTCCCGCTGGCGCCCAGTGTGGCGATCACCACCGCCCGGGTGCCGATGACCAAGCCCATCGAGCGGTACGCGGCGTTGGCCGAGTCGCTCGGCGCGGACCTGTCCGCGAAGAAGGTCACCGACGGGAAGGCCCGCTTCGACGCCGCCGCCGAGGCGGTCCGGCAGGCGGTCAAGGCCAACCCCGGGATCAAGGTGATGGCCTGCTCCGGCAGCCCCGACCTCTTCTACGTCTCCAACCCGAAGGTCAGCACCGACCTGATGTACTTCGCCGAGTTGGGCGTCGACATCGTGGTCCCCACCAAGCTCGAAGCCGGCGACTACTTCGAGGCGCTGAGCTGGGAGAGCGCCGGCAAGTTCCCGGCCGACCTGATCCTGCTGGACAACCGCAGCACCGCCCTGCAGGCCAAGGACCTCACCGCCAAGCCGACCTGGCAGCAACTGCCGGCGGTCACTGCCAACCAGGTGAGCCCGTGGGACGCGGTACCCCGCTTCTCGTACGCCGGTTCCGCGCCGCTGCTGGAGAACCTCGCCACCGCCATCCGGAACGCGAAGAAGGTCAGCTGACGCCATGAGTACGAGCGCCGCCGCACCGATCACCTCGCAGTACCGCTTCTACGCCGCGCACGTCGTCCGGGCCCACCGGGTCGGCGCCTCGCTGATCCGGGTCACCTTCGGTGGCGCGGAGTTGGCCGACTTCGCCGGCGGCGGCCGGGACCAGAGCGTCTCGCTGTTCCTGCCGCACCCCGGGCAGCACGCCCCGGTGGTTCCGGTCGAGCAGGGCGAGGACTGGTTCGGCGGGTGGCGAGCACTGCCAGCGGACGTCCGCGCGGTGCTGCGCTCGTACACCATCCGGGAACACCGCCCGGCCGACACGGAGATCGACATCGACTTCGTCAGCCACGGCGACACCGGCCCCGCCTCCCGCTGGGCGGTCCTGGCCGGCCCCGGAGACCGGGTGCTGCTGCTCGGCCCGGCGGTGCCCGACAACCGCAGCGTCTGCTTCCGCCCGCCGGACGGCACGGACCTCGTGCTGCTCGCCGCCGACGAGACCGCGCTGCCGGCCACCGAGGGCATCCTGGCCTGGCTGCCCGCCGGCACCCGGGTCCGCGCCTGGATCGAGGTGCCCGACGCCGCGGACATCACCGACCTGCCCACCGAGGCCGACGCCGAGATCAGGTGGATCGTGCGGGGCAGCACACCGCCCGGCAGTGACCTGCTGGTCAGCTCCGTTCGCGCCGCCCGGCTTTCCACCGGCGGCACCCCGTACGCCTGGATCGCCGGTGAGTCCGGCGCGGTGCGGGCGCTACGGCGGCACCTCGTCGACGAGCGCGGCTTCGACCGCCGGAGGGTGACCTTCGCCGGCTACTGGCGACGCGGACTGTCCGAAGAGGACCTGCGTGCCGAGGCGCTTGCCGGCGTCACCGCCTGACTGACGACCCCAACCGATCGGCAGCACTGCCCCGAGGCGCACCGCCGCGCCGGGGAGGGTTTCGGCTGCCCCTCGTCGAGAACGTGGAAGGACATTCCGTGACCGTGCCGACGTACCCCGTCGAGACCACCACGCCGCCACCGGCGTCAACCGCCGCGCGGGCCCAGCTGCTGCATGGCGGCTCGGTCGAGCAGTACCGCCGGACGATCGCCGACGGCGTCGACCGGGTCGCCCGTCGGGTGGCGACAGTGGACCGTCCCGGCACCGGAATCACGCCGGCCGAGCTGGCCCCCCTTGTCGACCGGGTGGACCTGGACCGTCCGCTGGGCGACGCCGGCGCCGCACTGGACGAGCTGGAGAACGTCTACCTGCGCGACGCCGTCTGGTTCCACCACCCCCGCTACCTGGCCCACCTCAACTGCCCGGTGGCCATTCCGGCCCTGCTCGGTGAGGCGGTGCTCACCGCCGTGAACTCCTCGCTGGACACCTGGGACCAGAGCGCCGGGGCCACCCTCATCGAGCGCCGGCTGATCGACTGGACGGCGGAGCGGATCGGCCTCGGCCCTCTCGCCGACGGCATCTTCACCAGCGGCGGCAGCCAGTCAAACCTTCAGGCGCTGCTGCTGGCCCGGGAGGAGGCGTGCGCCGACGCCATCGGCCCGGCGGAGCGCGCCGAACTGTTGCCTCGGTTGCGCGTGCTCACCTCCGCCGCCGGTCACTTCAGCGTGCAGAAGTCGGCCAAGCTGCTCGGCCTCGCCCCGGACGCGGTGATCGCGGTGGCCACCGACACCCGCCGACGGATCAGCGCGGCGGCCGTCCGCGAGGAGATCGCCCGGTGCCGGCAGGCCGGGCTGGTGGTGATGGCCGTCGTCGGCACCGCCGGTACCACCGACTTCGGCTCGATCGACCCGCTCACCGACCTGGCCGGGATCTGCGCGGCAGCCGGCGTGTGGCTGCACGTGGACGCCGCGTACGGCTGCGGTCTGCTCGTCTCGCCGACGCGCCGGCACCTGCTCGACGGCATCGAGCGGGCCGACTCGGTGACCGTCGACTTCCACAAGTCGTTCTTCCAGCCGGTCAGCTCCAGCGCGCTGCTGGTCCGCGACCGGCGGACGCTGCGACACGTCACCTACCACGCCGACTACCTCAACCCGGCCCGGATGGTGGAGCAGCGCATCCCCAACCAGGTCGACAAGAGCATGCAGACCACCCGCCGCTTCGACGCGCTGAAGCTCTGGCTCACCCTGCGGGTGATGGGCCCGGACGCGCTCGGCGGGCTCTTCGACGAGGTGGTCGACCGGGCCGCCGACGCCTGGCGACTGGTCAGCGAGGACCCGCGCTTCGAGGTGGTGACCCGCTCGGAGTTGAGTACCGTGGTGTTCCGCTACCTGCCCACCGGCCCCGGCCGGGAGTTGGCCGACGCCGCCAACCTGCACGCCCGGGAGGCCCTCGCGGCGTCCGGTCTCGCCGTGGTCGCCGGGACCCGTGTGGACGGCCGGCACTTCCTGAAGTTCACACTGCTCAATCCGGAAACCACAGTCGACGACGTCGGGTACGTGCTCGACCTGATCGCCACCCACGCCGGCCAGTACGTGCACGACCACGTCGCCGTCGACCTGACCTGCCCCGTCGGCTGATGCCGGTGAACCTGCCCCGTCGGCTGACGCCGTGACCACGAACCCGCGCCTGGAGACCTCGATGTCCACCCACGACTTCATCGCCATCGGGTTGGGCCCGTACAACCTGGGCCTGGCCTGCCTCACCGCGCCGATCGACGAAATCGACGGGGTGTTCCTGGAGGCCCGGCCGAGCCTCGCCTGGCACCCCGGCATGCTGCTGGAGTCGGCCCGGTTGCAGACTCCGTTCATCGCCGACCTGGTCAGCCTCGCCGACCCGACGTCGCCGTACTCCTTCCTCAACTACCTCAAGGAGATCGGCCGCCTCTACCCGTTCTACATCCGGGAGAGTTTCTACCCGCTGCGCAGCGAGTACGACGCGTACTGCCGGTGGGCGGCGGCGAAACTGCCGAACCTGCGCTTCGGTCAGAGCGTGACCACTGTGGAGTACGACGCCGCCGACGAGCGGTACGTGGTGCGGGCCAGCACCGGCGAGGGCGAGACCGTGGAGTACCGGGCCCGGCACCTGGTGCTCGGCACCGGCACCCCGCCACACCTGCCCCCGGCCGTGGCCGACCTGCCCGGCGGCGCCGTGCACAACTCCCACTACCTGGAGCACCGCACCGCGCTTCGTACCAAGCGCAGCATCACAGTGGTGGGCAGTGGGCAGAGCGCCGCCGAGATCTACCACGACCTGCTCGGCGACATCGACCGGTACGGCTACCAGCTCAACTGGGTGACCCGGTCGCCGCGGTTCTTCCCGCTCGAATACACCAAGCTGACGCTGGAGATGACCTCACCGGACTACGTGGACTACTTCCACGCGCTGCCCGAGGCGACCCGCTACCGGCTGGAGTCCGAGCAGAAGGGCCTGTTCAAGGGGATCAACGCCGACCTGATCAACGACATCTTCGACCTGCTCTACGCGCACAGCGTGGACGGGCCGGTGAACACCCGCCTACTCACCAACACCGAGCTGGTCAGCGCCGAGCACCAGGACGGGCAGTACACGCTGGGGTTGCGTCAGGTGGAGCAGGAACGCGACTTCGCCCTGCGTACCGAGGGGTTGGTGCTGGCCACCGGCTACCACTACCGGGTGCCGGAGTTCCTCGCGCCGGTATCGGACCGGATCCGCTGGGACGCGCACGGCCGCTTCGACGTGGCCCGCAACTACAGCATCGACCACAGCGGTCGGGGCATCTTCCTGCAGAACGCGGGCACCCACACGCACAGCATCACCTCACCGGACCTGGGCATGGGCGCCTACCGCAACTCCTGGATCATCAGCGAGCTGCTCGGCCGGGAGCACTACCCGATCGAGAAGAGCATCACCTTCCAGGAGTTCGGGGTGTCGTCGTGACCACCGTCTTCACCCGGGTCGACGAGGGGCTCGGTGAGTTCGCGCTGCGGCCGCTCGATCCGGACGCCGACGCGGCGCTGCTGCACGCCTGGGTGACCCACCCGAAGGCGGCGTTCTGGATGATGCAGGACGCCGACCTGGCCCAGGTCACCGAGGAGTACCGGCGCATCGCCGAGCACCCGCACCACGACGCGTACCTCGGCCTGTGGCGGGGGACTCCCGCCTTCCTCGCGGAGTGCTACGACCCGGCCCACGTCGAGCTGGTCGGCCTGTACGACCACCAGCCCGGTGATGTGGGCATGCACTTCCTCTGCGCGCCGGTCGACGCGCCGGTGCACGGCTTCACCAGGGCGGTGATCGGCACCGTCATGGCGTGGCTCTTCGACGACCCGACGACCCGACGGGTGGTCGTCGAACCGGACGTGCACAACACCGCAGTGCACGCGCTGAACGCCGCCGTCGGCTTCACCGTCGTCGGCCCGATCGCCAAGCCCGAGAAGGACGCGCTGCTCAGCGTCTGCACCCGAGCCCAGTTCCAGGCCGCTGCCGACAGCGCCACCGCCGACCGCGCCGCTGCCACCCGAACCGAAGGAGCCCCGGCGTGACCACCACCGCCGTCCCCACCCACCCGCCAGTCGCCACCGCGCACAACGCCTCCGGCGACCCGGTCGGGCACCTCACCCCGCAGCGCTGGGCCCGGGCCAACCGGCTGCTGGTCCGCAAGGCGCTCGCCGAGTTCACGCACGAGCGGCTGCTCAGCCCGGAGGCCGTGGCCGGCCCCGACGACCGGCAGTGGTACGAGATCCGCAGCGACGACGGCACTGTCACCTACCGGTTCGCGGCGCGGGTGCTCGCCCTGGCGCACTGGCAGATCGACGCGGACAGCATCACCCGACACCGTGACGGCACCTCGCTGGCCCCGGACGCGGTGGACCTCATCGTCGAACTGCGCGACACCCTCGGGCTCTCCGCGCGGGTGCTCCCGGTCTACCTGGAGGAGATCACCTCGACGCTGGCGGGTACTGCGTACAAGCTGGCCCAGGCCGCGCCGAGCGCCGCCGAGCTGGCCGAGGCGGACTTCCAGACCATCGAGACCTCGATGACCGAGGGCCACCCCTGCTTCGTGGCGAACAACGGCCGGCTCGGCTTCGGCGTCGACGAGTACCACCGGTACGCCCCGGAGGCGGCCGCGCCGGTGCGGCTGGAGTGGCTGGCCGCGCACCGGGACCACTCGACGTTCAGCAGCGCCGCCGACCTCGACTACGACACGCTGATCGAGAGCGAGCTGGACGCCGAGACCCGGGCCCGGTTCGCGGCCACGATGGCCGATCTCGGGCTGGACCTCGCCGACTACCACCTGATCCCGGCGCACCCGTGGCAGTGGTGGAACAAGCTGGCGGTCACCTTCGCCGGGGAGCTGGCCGAGCGGCGGCTGGTGCACCTCGGCCCCGGGCCGGACGTGTACCTCGCCCAGCAGTCCATCCGCACCTTCTTCAACGTCAGCGAGCCGGGTCGGCACTACGTCAAGACCGCGCTGTCGGTGCTGAACATGGGCTTCATGCGGGGGTTGTCGGCCGCCTACATGGAGGCCACCCCGGCGATCAACGACTGGCTGGCCGACCTGATCGCCGCCGACGAGGTGCTGACCGGCACCGGCCTGACCGTCATCCGGGAGCGGGCCGCTGTGGGTTACCGGCACCGGCAGTACGAGGCGGCCACCGAGCGCACCTCCCCGTACCGCAAGATGCTTGCCGCCCTGTGGCGGGAGAGCCCGGTGCCCGAGCTGGCACCGGGGCAGCGACTGTCCACCATGGCCGCGCTGCTGCACGTCGACGACGAGGGCGGCTCACTGGCGGCGGCGTTGATCGCCCGGTCCGGTCTGGCGCCCGAGGTGTGGCTGCGTCGCTACCTGGACGCCTACCTGACCCCGCTGCTGCACAGCTTCTACGCCCACGACCTGGCCTTCATGCCGCACGGCGAGAACGTGATCCTGGTCCTCGACGAGCAGGACACCGTGCAGCGGGTGATCTTCAAGGACATCGCCGAGGAGATCGCGGTGATGAGCGACACTGTCGAGCTGCCGGCGGCGGTGGAGCGGGTCCGCGTCGAGGTGCCCGACGACACCAAGCTGCTGAGCATCTTCACCGACGTGGTGGACTGCTTCCTGCGGCACCTCAACGCGGTCCTGGTCGAGGCCGGTGTGCTCGCCGAGGACGACTTCTGGCGCACCGTCGCGGCCTGTGCCGCCGACTACTTCGACCGGGTGCCCCACCTGGCCGAGCGGGTCCGCCACTACGACCTGTTCGCCCCGGAGTTCACGCTGTCCTGCCTCAACCGGCTGCAACTGCGCAACAACCAGCAGATGATCGACCTGGCCGACCCGTCGGCGGCGCTCCAGTTCGTCGGCACCCTCACCAACCCGCTCGCCGCCCACGCTCCGGCCCGGTGACCGGTATGGCATTTGGTCGGCGCGCACGCCAACGGGTGCAATAGGCGGATGGGAGCTCTGAGTACCGCCAGCCTGTTCGCCGCCACAATGACCACCGGCCTGACCGCCGGGCTGTTCGCCGCCTTCGCGTACGCGGTCATGCCGGGTCTGGCCCGCACCGACGACCGGACGCTGGTGCTCGCCATGCGGCGGATCAACGAGTCGATCCTGAACCTGTGGTTCGCCGTGTGCTTCGGGGGCGCGCTGCTGTTCACGCTGCTGGCGGCGGCGCTGCACCTGGAGGCCGAGCGTCGGGCGGTGCTGCCGTGGATCGTCGCCGGGCTGCTGCTGTACGTGGTGGTGCTCGGCGTCACCGCCGTGGTCAACGTGCCGCTCAACAACCTGCTGGCCGGCGCCGGCGACGTCGACGACGCCACCGACCTCGCGGCGCTGCGGGCGCGCTTCGAGGTCACCTGGGTACGCGGCAACGTGGTCCGCGCCGTCGCGTCGGCCGGCGCCTTCGGGTTGCTGGCGTGGGCGCTGGTGGCAGAGGGCCGGCTGCTCGGCTGAGGCCGGATGGGCGACCGACTCGGCGGCGTTGGCTCAGTCGGTCGGCTCTGCCGTGCCGGCGCGTTGGAACGCGCCGGCCAACTGGGCGAGGTCGAAGCCCTCGAAGTGCTGGAGGAACCGGCGGCGTACGGCGGCCAGGTGACTGGGCCAGGATTCCTCCAGGCGGGCGTAGCCCGCTTCGGTGAGGACGGCGTTCCAGCCGCGCGCGTCCTCCTCGCACCGCTCGCGCCGGACCAGGCCCTGCGTCTCCAGCCGGATGATCGTGCGGGTCATGCCGCTCAGCGAGAGGTGGCAGAGCGCTGCGAGCTCGTTCATGCGCATCCGCCGCTCCGGTGTCTCGGAGAGGTTCATCAGCGCGGTGTACTCGGTGAGTGGTAGCTGACGGTCACCAACCATGTCCGCGTCGATAGCGCGGGGTAGGACGTGCATCACCTGGCCCAGGGCACGGACCAGGGCTTCCTCGTCTGGTGTGAGGGGTTGCGGAGTCGCTGCGGAGGGGTTGGACATCCTCTTATCATACTTGTTTGACTGAGCAAGTGCTCACCCTCCGTGTGATCACGCCCATAGGCCGCATATTTGCTTGACCAATCAAGCACCGGTTAGCGTTCCGGTCGTCAGGCAAGGACCTCTGAAAGGCGCCACACATGACCAGGATCGGGATCATCCTCGGAAGCACCCGCCCGGGGCGTAACGGCGAGGCCGTCGCCCGCTGGGTGCTCGAGATCGCCAAGCAGCGCTCCGACGCGGAGTACGAGCTGATCGACCTGCTCGACTACCAGCTGCCGCACCTCGACGAGGCGTACCCGCCCTCGATGGGCCAGTACACCCAGCCGCACACCAAGCGGTGGGCCGAGACCATCGCCTCGTTCGACGGGTTCGTCATCGTCACCCCCGAGTACAACCACTCGACCTCGGGTGCCCTGAAGAACGCCATCGACTTCCTCTACGCCGAGTGGAACAACAAGGCCGTCGGCTTCGTCAGCTACGGCTCGGTCGGTGGGACGCGCGCCGTGGAGCACCTGCGTCTGATCTCCGGTGAGCTCCAGATGGCCGACGTGCGTTCGCAGGTCGCGCTGTCGCTCTTCACCGACTTCGAGAACTTCAGCGTCTTCAAGCCCAACCAGTTCCACCAGGACTCGCTGACCGCCACGCTCGACCAGGTGGTCGCCTGGAGCAGCGCGCTCGCCCCGCTGCGCAAGGGCTGAGCGTCTCGCGCCTGTCGGAAACGGCCGTGGGGGATCCCACGGCCGTTTCCGGGCGTTGAGGCCCGCTGTGCTCGTCAGGCGCGCTGAGCGCCGGCGAGCAGATCCAGCGAGAGCTGCCACAGCCGCGCCGCCGCCGCAGGGTCGATCGCGTGGTCGGCGACGCCGCGCAGCGGGTCCGCCGGGTCGTGGCGCACCGCCTGCTCACAGTCCTCGAAGTACCGGCCGCCGATGCCCTTCAGCTGTGGTCCCGCGGCGAGCAGCACCGAGGTCGCGGCCCCCTGCTGCGGAGTCTTGAAGTCGAACGCCGGAAGCTGCGCGTAGTCCTCCTCGGTGAGGTGCCGTCCCAGGTTGGTGGCGACCGCACCCGGGTTGGCCACGTTGACGGTGATGCCGTCGCCGGCCCAGCGCCGGTTCGCCTCGACCGCGAACAGCGCGGTGGCGGTCTTCGACTCGCCGTAGGCGAGCAGACGGTCATACTGGCGTTCCCGGAAGTTGACGTCCTCGAAGACCATCGGGGCCTGAACGTGGGCGATGGAACTCAGCGACACCACGCGGGCCCGACCGGTCTCGGCGAGTGCCCGGTGCAGCCCGTTGGCGAGCGCGAAGTGGCCGAGGTGGTTGGTGGCCAACTGCAACTCCCACCCCTCCGCGGTGCGCATCTCCGGGGTCGCCGACACCCCGGCGTTGTTGACCAGGATGTGCAGGGGCCCGTCCCAGGCGGCCACGAACGCGGCGACCGACCGCTTGTCGGACAGGTCCAACGGCGCTACCCGGATCAGCCCGTTCGCGGTTCCGGCGCCGATCTCCCGCGCGGTCCGTTCTCCGGCCCCCACGTCCCGTACCGCCACTGTCACCTCGGCGCCCGCCATGGCGAGCGCCCGGGCGGTCTCCACCCCGATGCCCGACGAGGCGCCGGTGACGACGGCGCGTCGCCCGGTCAGGTCGACACCGGCCACGACGTCGGCGGCGGTGGATTGAGCGTCGAACGCGCGTGGTTCCGACATGATCGTCTTCCTTCGGTGGGTGTCCTCACGTGGCCGCGCCGGCTCGCCGTATCGGCGTACGGTGTGCCGGCGCCGCCCTTCGCACCGATCGTGCGCGGAGGTCTGAGCAGACGGCCAACACGCTCTTCCTGGCGTGGCTACAGTCTGTTCCTGTGGCCACGCCTGAGCTGCGACAACTGCGGTACTTCCTGGTCCTCGCGGAGGAGCTGAGCTTCACCCGGGCCGCCGCCCGCCTGATGATCGCCCAGCAGTCGCTGTCGCAGCAGATCACCGCCCTGGAACGCGCCCTCGGAGCGAAGCTGTTCGACCGGGACAGCCGCGGCACCACCCTCACCGACATCGGCGCCCTGTTCGTGCCCGAGGCGCGCGCCGTGACCGACCGCGCCGAGGAGGCCGTCGCCGTCGTGGAACGGGCCCAGCGGGGTGAGATCGGCACCCTCCGGCTCGCCTTCCTGACCACCGTCGCCAACCACCTGCTGCCCCCGGTGGTCCGGGCAGTCCGCCACCACCTCCCCGACCTGCACCTGGCCACCGAGTCCACAAGCATCGCGCCCCTGGTGCAGGGCGTCCTCGACGGTCGGTTCGACGTCGCCTTCACCCGGACCCCGCTCGTACCCGGCCTGGAGACCAGGAGACTGACGACCGAACCGGTCTGCGCGGTGCTGCCCGAGGGCCATTCGCTCGCCGGGCGCGACGAGTTGACCCTCGCCGACCTGGCGAACGAACCGTGGGTCATGACCCCGCGCAGCTCCTGGGAACCCTGGCACCGCGCCTACGAGGAGCAGTTCCGGGAAGCGGGCTTCGTCCCGACAGTCGTTCAGGAGGAGGCCGGCGTGCAGAGCCTCCTCGGCCTGGTCGCCGCCGGGCTCGGCGTCACCCGACTCGCCCGCTCGGCGGCGAGTCTTCGCCGCACCGGCGTGGTGTTCGTCCCGCTGGCCGGCGCCTACGCGTACACCGAGATGGTGTGGCTGGCGGGTAACACCGCGCCCACGCTGCACCGGTTCCTGGACGTGGTCACGGAGCTCGCGGCGACGACAGACCTCACCAGCACCGGCTGACGGTGAGCCGGCCGGCTCACCGCGTCGCGAGGTGGTGGGTGGTGCCGTCGGCGACGGCGCGAAGCTTGTCGGGGTTGGCGACGTTGTGGATGGCGGTGATGCGACCGCCCGCGCCGATGTCCAAGGAGACGGTGGCGACCACCCGACCCGCACCGCTGAACACCAGACCCGGCCCCCCGTTGATCTCGACCAGGGCGGCGCTCATGTCGTGCGGCGCGACGCCCTGGTAGGTGACGGTGCCGATGGCCGCGAACCACGCGGCGACAGTGCCCGCACCCCTGATGGGACGCAGGGCCTGGCGGACCTTACCGCCACCGTCGGTCCACAACGTGACGTCCAGAGACAGCAGCTCCAGGAGGGTGTTGATGTCGCCACCGGTCGAGGCGGCGAGGAATCGCTCGGTGACCCCGCGCTGCTGCGACCGGTCCGCAGTGAAACGTTGCCGCTGCCCTCGCACGTGCTCGCGAGCGCGGTGGGCGGTCTGGCGGACCGCGGCCTCGGAGCGTTCCACCGCCGCCGCGATCTCCGCGTGGCTGAAGTCGAAGACCTCCCGCAGGACGAACACGGCGCGCTCGAGCGGGCTGAGCGTCTCCAGCACCACCAGCATCGCCATCGACACCGACTCGCCGTCGGTGACGGCGTCGGCGGCGTCCCCTCCGGTCAGGACAGGTTCGGGCAACCACGGCCCCGGATAGGTCTCGCGGCGGTGCCGGGCCGAGCGCAGACGCTGCAACGCGAGGTTCGACACGATGCGGGCAAGGTACGCCTTGGGGTCGGCGACCTGGGAGCGGTCCGCCGAGGACCAGCTGATCCAGGCGTCCTGCACCGCGTCCTCGGCATCGGCCGCGCTGCCGAGGATCCGGTAGGCCACCGAGAACAGCAAGTTGCGATGACTGTGGAACACCTGCTCGTCGGCGTCCGGCGCGTGCGTCACCGCGCGTCCCGCAGACGGGTGAAGCGGCCGCCGCGCGGCCAGAACGCGCCGGAGGAGGGCAACCGCGACATGCGACGGTAGGTCGGCCAGGGCGAAGCGCTCACTGTCTCCTTGTACCAGACCGCCATCCGCCCGGTCAGAAACCCGCGGCGAGGGCTGTCGTCGGGGCGGGTGAACTGCACGACCGCGTCGTTTCGACCCAGGCTCACCGGCGTGTGGTAGTAACCGAAACGGAACGGCCTGGGTTGCCTGCCCCGCAGCGCGCGGGCGATGGACACCGCCGCGTGTACCCCGGTCGGCATGCCGCTCTGGCAGGTGCCGTGCAGCACCCCGTACCCCTGCCGGATCGCTGCCGCATCGCCGATGGCGTACACCTCGGGGTGCGACACCGACCGCAACGTGGAGTCGGTGACGACGCGACCGCGTTCGTCGACTGTCAGCCCGGCGGCGGCGGCCAGCGGCGCCACCCGGTTACCACAGGTCCAGAGGACGACGTCGGCCGCCACGGTCCCCGTACCGGCCAACTCGACCCCGTCGGGCCGGACCCTGGTGACCGCCGCCCCGGTGATCACCTGGACGCCGAGGCGGGTCAGCGCGGCCCGCAGGTACGCCCGGGCCTTCGGGTTCATGCCCGCCCCCGGGTCCTGTTGGCCCACCAGCGTGACACCGACCTCCGGGTGCCGTTCCGCGATCTCCGCGGCCGCCTCGATCCCGGTCAACCCGCTGCCGACCACGACGACAGTGCCGGCGCCGAGCCGTGCCAGCCGGTCCGCCAGCGTGGTCGCGCCACTCGGACCGTCCAGGGTGTCCGCGTGCTCCTCGACGCCCGGGACCGTCGCCGTGTCCGTCACGCTGCCCAACGCGTAGACGAGTGTGTCGTAGCGCAGCACCCGGCTGTCGTCGACGCGGACGGTCTTCGCGTGGGCGTCCACCGCCGTCACCCAGCCGCGTACGAACTGCGCACCCGTTCCCGCCAGCAGCTCACTGATGTTCAGCTCGGCGAGCCGCTGACCGGTCGCCGTCATGTGCAGCCGGAGACGCTCGGTGAACCGCTCCTGCGCGTTGACCACCGTCACCTGCGCGTCCGCCCGCCTGGTCCGGGCCGCGAGTTGGGTCGCCGCGGCCATGCCCGCGTAGCCCGCGCCGAGGATCAGCACGCGGTGTGTGCCCGCCGGGACCTGTCGATGCGCTGTGCTCATTGTTCCGCCTCTCTGATCGGACTGACGACCACGAGATGCGTGCCGCTCGTCGGTTCGTGACATGGCAGCGATGTGACGCCCGCCACGGCCAGCGTCGGAGGGGCGCGTTCACTACCCTTGGCGCGATGAGCCGATCCGCCGCCGCTGGTCGGGCTCCGCTCTGGCGGGATCGGACCTTCGGCACGTACTGGGTCGCCCAGTCGCTCTCGGCGGCCGGCGACTCGTTCGCCTACCTGGCGGTGCCGCTGCTGGTGCTCCAGGCGACCGGGTCGGTGGCGCAGATGGGCCTGCTCACCGCCGTCGCGGGCGCGGCGTCCGTCGTCGCCGGGATCTTCGGTGGGGTGCTGGTCGACAGGTACGACCGCCGCACCCTGATGATCGTGGCGGATCTGACCCGGCTGGTGCTCTACGCAGTGGTGCCACTGGCATGGCTCGCGGGCCCGCAGGTCTGGTTGCTCTTCGTCGTGCTGCCCATCTGTGAGGCGGCCGGCATGCTGTTCCAGGTCGCCGCGGTGACAGCGGTCCGCAACCTTGTCGACCCCGACCGGATCACCGAGGCCAACGGCCGGTTGCAGGCGACGTACGCGGCGGCGGCCGTCCTCGGGCCGCTGCTCGCCGGTGTGGTGGCGGCCCGCTTCGGCCCGGCCACCGCCATCGCCGTCAACGCGGCGAGCTTCGCGCTCTCGGCCGCCGGCCTGTGGCTGATCCGACTACGCCCTGTCCAGACGGACGAGGGGGTGGCCCGGCAACGCCCGCTGGTGGAGTTCCTGGCCGGGGCGCGGTTCCTGTGGCGACAGCCCGTGCTGCGCGCGCTGACCGTCCTGTTGTCGGTCTTCATCTTCCTCACCTACGGCTTCGTCGACGTGTTGATCTACCACGTCACGCACGACCTCGGCGGCTCCGAGGGCACCGTCGGCACGGTGCTCGGCCTGGCGGCGTTGGGCACTGTGGCCGGCGCGTTGCTGGTGGCGCCGCTGCGCCGCCGTCGCGGCTTCGGCCCCACCTGGATCGGCGCGCACGCGATCTGCGGTTTCGCCGTGGCGGGGGTCGGCATAGCCACCACAGTGCCCGCGGTCACCACGCTGACCGCCGTGTACTTGTGCTGTCTGAGCATCGGCGGGATCTGTTCGATGTCCCTGCGCCAGGAGATCACACCCGATCACCTGCTGGGCCGGGTCACGTCGGCGTTCTGGAGCACGCACTACGCCCTCGGTCCGGCCGGCGCTGTGATGCTGACCTGGGCCGCCGGCCGCTACGGCGCGCCAGCGGTCACGCTCGCGGCGGGCGCGGGCTGCCTGCTGGTCGCGGTCGGCGCCCTATTCACCCCGATCCGCCGAGCCGGCGCGGAGCCGGCCGCCGGACAGCCCGGACTGCGCCCGGCCCCGGCCGGCGGCTGAGCGGGGGCAGGCGGCCTCAGAACTCCTGGTACATCACGTGCAGGTTGACCCGGCCGAGGGCGGGGTGACGGAACGCGCCCGGCACGGTGCCGACCACCTCGAAGCCCTCCCGCCGGTACAGCCGCACCGCCGAACTGTTGCTCTCCGCCACGGCGTTGAACTGCATGCCGGCGTACCCCTGCCGGCGAGCCCAGGTCAGGGCGTCGCGGCACAGCGCGGTGCCCACACCCCGGCCCCGGGCGTCGGCGGCGACCATGAAGCTCGCTGTGGACACGTGCGCGCCCGGCCCTGGCCGGTTGGGGCCCATCTTCGCTGTGCCGAGCACCCGCTCGCCGTCGACCGCCACGACGGTCCGCCCCGGCGAGCCTTCGACCCACATGCCGTACGACTGCTCGGCGGTCATCGCCGGGTCGTAGACGAAGGTCTCCTGTGCCCGGATCACCTCCTCGACGATCGGCCACACCTGCGACCAGTCCTGCTCGACGAACTCCCGAATCAGCACCGGGGGAGGTTAAGCCTTGGACGAGTCCCGGACAACCGCGATATCCGCGGGGTGCATCCGCGCGGCGTCCCCGGTGCGAAGCATTGATCGTGACGAGACGTCACGGATCCGGTCGCTTCGACGAAAGGCCCGCTGATGAAGATCGCACGAATCGCCGCCCGGATGGCGGTGGGTGCCATGGCCACCGCGCTGGCCACCACCGCTGTCGCCGTACCGGCCGCTCAGGCCACCGGCAAGCCCAAGCCGCTCGGCACGACGTCACTCGCCCAGGTGCTCACCCGGGACAGCAGCGGCTTCGACCGCAACTCGCGTGACTTCGACGTGCTGACGGCGGCCGTGCTGGCCGTGCTGGAGGCCAAGCCGAACTCTCCGGTCAAGGTGCTCGCCGACGGCACCGTGGCGCTGACCGCGTTCATCCCCACCGACGCCGCCTTCCAGCAGTTGGTCCGCGAGATCACGCAGGCCCGGAAGCTGCCGAGTGAGAGCGCCGCCTTCACCGCCGTGGCCGGACTGGGCATCGACACCGTCGAGTCGGTGCTGCTCTACCACGTGGTCCCGGGCGCCACCATCGATCGCAAGACGGCGGTCCGGGCCGACGGCACGGACCTGACCACCGCGCTCGGTTCGGCAGTCGAGGTCGACGTGCGCACCTACCTGTACTTCTTCCGCCAGGTGCGGCTGGTCGACGCCGACACCGACGACCGTGACGCGCGGGTCGTGTCCTACGACGTCAACAGGGGCAACCGGCAGATCGCGCACGCCGTGGACCGGGTGCTGCGCCCGATCGACCTGCCCTGACCGCGGGCGGGTGGCGTCCGATGACGTCGGACGCCACCCGCGCCGGGCCGTCAGCCCGAGGCGAGCGCGGCCAGCTCCTGGTCGAGCAGGGCCGCCAGTCGGGCGTGCCGCCCGGGATGGCTGCGCGCGGTCATCCCGCGGCTGGGCATCTCCACGGTCATCAGCAGGTACAGGTGCAACCGGTAGAGACCGAGCCGGCGGCGTGCCGACGCGTTCAGCACCAACGGTTCGGCTGCACTGGCCCGGTAGCCGCGCAGCAGGGGGTGCTCCGGTTCGTCCTCGACGCGTCGGAAGAGCAGCGGCGAGACCAGGTCCAGCAGTGGGTCGCCGTAGAGGAACCGCTCGCCGTCCACCAGGCCGCGCAGCCGCAACCGACCGTCCGCGTCAGGTGCGGCCAGCACGTTGCCGTCCCAGCAGTCGAAGTGCAGCAGCGCCGGGCGGCGGACCTGGTCGAGCACGTCGGCGTGCCGCCCCACCAGCGCGCGCAGCTGCTCCGGCGTGACCGGCAGTCGGACGTCCCAGTCGGCCGCGTCGGCCAGGAGCGCGTCGAGCATCGCCGTGAACGCCGTGCGCCAGGTCGGCCCGCCGGCCCGGTCGTCGTCATACCCGAACCGCTCACCGGTCACCCGGTGCAACGCGGCGAGAGCCACCCCGAGGTCGTAGCGCGCCGGGCCGTCGTCGACCACGACACCGGCCTCGGCCAGGTCGGACAGCGACCGGCCGGGCAGCATCGCGGTGACCAACCACTCGCCGTACGCCGGGTCGGCGCCGCGCCGGAGCACCGGGGGGACGGGCACCTGCGGCGCCCGCTGCGCGACGAGCCGAAAGTATCGCTCCTCGGCAGCGCAGAGCCCGCGCTCGTAGCGCAGCAGCGGCGTTCCGGCCGGCGGAGCCAGTTTCAGCACCACCCGACTGTCGTCGTCGAGCAGCGCCCACCAGACCGTCGCGTACCCGCCGCCGGCCAGCGGACCGGCGTCCCGGACCCGGGTGTGTGACCCGAACGACGCACCGACCAGGTACGCCACATCGGCCCGGGTGAGGGGCCGCTGGGTCGGGCTGGCACCGGTCACGACGTGCTGTCACCTCGCCGCGCGCGTGGCGCGGAACCCGCTGTGGCGCGGGTGGACAGTGGGACGGGACCCGCGGTGTCGCGGCGGACCAGCTCGGCGGGGAGCACCTCGACCCGGGGCGTCGGGGCCCCGACGCCGAGCACCAGGGACATCGCCCGCACACCCATGTCGACAAGGGGCAGTCGCACGGTGGTCAGGGCCGGGGTCACGTCCCGGGCGATCGGCATGTCGTCGAAACCCAGCACCGAGATCTGCTGCGGCACTGCCAGCCCACGCGCGCGCACTGTGGCGAGCGCGCCGATGGCCATCGAGTCGTTGAGCGCCACGATCGCGGTCAGCTCCGGGTCGGCGTCGAGCAGTCGGGCGGTGGCCTCGGCGCCACCGTCGCGGTCGAACTCCGCGTACCGGATGCGCCGTTCGGGCAGCTCGCGGCCCTGCTCGGTGAGGGCCTGCCGGAGGCCGGCGAGCCGGTCGGTGGTGGTGGTCAGGATGCGCGGGCCGGCGACCACGCCGATCGCCCGGTGCCCCAGCCCGCACAGCTCCCGCCCGGCGAGGTAGCCGCCGGTCCGGTTGTCCGGCATCACCGCGTCGCCGGAGTGCTCGTGCCGGCCGATCACCGCCACCCGCCCGCCGGTGGCCTCGTACGCGGCGAGCTTCTCGTTGAGTTGCCGGGTGAACGCCTCGTCGTGGTAGCCCGAACCGGCCAGTATCAGCGCCGCCACCTGGTGGCCGCGCAGCAGCTCCACGTACTCCAACTCGCGGTCCGGGTCCCGGTAGCTGTTGCAGATCATCAGCAGCCGGCCCTGGTCGGTGGCGACCCGTTGCAGCCCCCGGGTGATCTCGGCGAAGTACGGGTCGGAGACGTCGTGCACGATCACGCCGACAGCGCTGCGGTGCGAGCGGGCCAGCAGTTGGGCGTGCGCGTTCGGCACGTACTGCAACTCGGCGACGGCGGCGAGCACACGTTCGCGCAACTCGTCGGTGACCGGCTTGCTGCTGCCGTTGATGACGCGGGAGGCGGTGGCGGGCGAGACGCCCGCTCGGCGGGCCACATCGGACAGGGTCGCCATGGCCCGCCCCCTCGATCTGTTGACGGCGTTTCGTCGTGCCGGCTAGCGTCACCGTACCGCAGAGAAAGCCCTTTCCCGCAGGGAGGCCCGGCCGTGTCCGATCGCTTCGCGGTACTTCAACTTGACGACCTTCCCGCCCGACAATGCTCGTGTGGCACCACCCGCCGGGGTTTCATCGCCGAGAGCGAGGGCCAGGCCAGCGTGCATCTGCTCCAGGTGCAGGACGCGGTGACCCACCACCACCGGATCGCCACCGAGTATTACGTAGTGCTCGCCGGCGAGGGCGAGATCGAGCTGGACGGCGTCCGTCACCCGGCCCGGCCGATGTCCGCGTTCCTGATCAAGCCGGGTTGCCGGCACCGGGCCATCGGTGATCTCACAGTGCTCCTGGTGTCTTTGCCGGCGGCGGACGACACCGACGAGTACTTCGATGCGTGATCGGCCGGCACCGCTGCCCGGCGGCGTCGGCGTGTCCCGGCTGCGCGTCTACGACACGGTGGCCCCGGACGGCCTGGTCGGCGGCACCCCGCACGTGCACCTGTGCTGCACCGAGGGGTACGTGGTGACCGACGGCGAGGGCGCGGTGCAGACAGTGACCACGGCCGGTTACCGGGAGACGCCGCTGCGGCCGGGGGTGGTGGTCTGGTTCGAGCCGGGCACCGTGCACCGACTGGTAAACGGTGGCGGGCTCAGCATCGTGGTGCTGATGCAGAACAGCGGCCTGCCCGAGGCTGGGGACGCGGTGCTGACCTTTCCACCCGAGGTGCTGGCCGACCCGGCCGCGTACGCCGCCGCGGCGGCGTTGCCCGACGGGGGAGCGCCGGGCACGGACGTGCACACCGCGTACCGCCGTCGGGATCTGGCGGTGACCGGCTTCCAGGCGCTGCGGTCCGGCGGTCCGGCGGCGCTGGCCGCGTTCCACGCCGCCGCGATCGCCCTGCGCCAGCCGCTGCTGGCGCGGTGGCGGCAGCGGTGGGAGGCGGGCGCCGGCCGCGCCGCCGCCGACACCGCCGCCCAGCTCGACGCCCTGGAGCGGGGGGATCCCGGCCACCTGGGGGACGCCGGGGTGTACGCGGTGAACGAGCCGGTCGAGCGGGGCCGGTTGGGCATGTGCGGTCTGCTCGACACCTATCCGGCGGCCGGCTGACAGTCCCTTCGGGACAGTTGTCGAGTCCGCCGGGCATCGGTGGAAACTGATCGAGGAAAGGCCTTGCCCGGCGTGAGGGGGCCGCCTACGCTCCAGGAAAGCGTTTGCCTGATCCGCCGACCGGCCCCGTCCATGGGCATCGAGCCGGGCCCCGAGGAGGTTCCGCGTGACCGAGAACTCTTTGGACACGGCGGGCCGGCAGGCCGCCGCCGACCAGGCCAGTGATGCGCGAGCAGCCGCTGCCGGGCCCGGCAGCCTCGGTGCGGACGGTGTCCCGTCCACTGTGGTGAAAACGCCACCCCGCGGCGGCCGTCCACCACGTCCCACCCTCGGTCGTCGGGCGGTGGCCTTCGCCGACTCGCTCTGGCGCCCGGCGCTGGTGCTCGCGGTCTTCTTCGCGGCCTGGTGGTTCGTGGCGGCCCGCGAGTACGTCCCGAACTACCTGGTGCCCACCCCCGGTCAGGTGTGGGAGACGATGACCACCCAGTGGTCCGAGTTGGCCCGGCACACACTGGTCACCCTCTACGAGACGGTGCTCGGCTTCGTGCTGGCCGCCGCGTTGGGTCTGGTCACCGCTGTCGCCATCGCCTACTCCCGCACCCTGGACAAGGCGCTCTACCCGATCGTCCTGTTCGCGCAGGTCATCCCGAAGATCGCCATCGCGCCGCTGCTGGTTGTCTGGTTCGGCCTCGGCCTCACCCCGAAGATCATCCTGGCGGTGCTCATCGCGTTCTTCCCGGTGGTCATCTCCGGCGTGGCCGGGCTGCGCTCCACCGACCCGGAGCTGCTCGACCTCGCCGCCACGATGGGTGCCGGGCCGTGGCGCACCTTCCGCAAGATCCGCTTTCCGAACGCGTTGCCGCACCTGATGGCCGGCCTGAAGGTGGCCGTCACCCTCGCCGTGGTCGGTGCCGTGGTCGGTGAGTTCGTCGGCGCCAGCGAGGGGCTCGGCTACGTCCTGTTGCTGGCCAACGGCAACCTCGACGCCCCACTGCTGTTCGCCGACCTGATCCTGATGTCGGCCATCGGCATCGTTCTGTTCGTCCTGGTCGAGATCGCCGAGGCACTGCTCATTCCGTGGCACGCCAGCCGCCGGGCCGGCGTGTCCCTCACCACCTCCTGACCGACCCCATCACGGAGGCACCGATGAAACGCACCGCCACCACCATCCTGGCCACCGCCGCCCTGCTCCTCGCCGCCACCGGCTGCGGTGGGGACGACCCCGCCGGCAGCACCAACGCCGACGGCAGCAAGCAGGTCACCCTCACCCTCAACTGGGTGCCCTACGGCGAGCACGCGCCCTTCTACTACGGCCTGCAGAAGGGTTACTACTCCGCCGAGGGCATCGACCTGAAGATCCTGCCCGGCAACGGCTCGGGCAACACCGTCAAGCAGGTCGCTCAGAAGCAGACCGACTTCGGGTGGGCGGACAGCCCGGTGCTGCTGAAGTCGGTGGCCAGTGGAATGCCGGTGCGCAGCCTCGGCGCGTACCTGGAGAAGGGACCCTCCTCGGTGGAGTTCTTCACCGAGGAGAACATCAAGACCCCGGCCGACCTCAAGGGCAAGACCGTCGGCGGCACCCCCGGCGACGCCCTCTACGCGACCTTCCCGGCCTGGCTGGAGAAGAACGGCCTCAAGAAGGACGACGTCAAGGTGGTGAACGTCGACGCCGCCGGCAAGATCGCCGCCCTGGCCGAGGGCAAGGTCGACGCCATCATGGGCTTCTTCCACGACCAGGCGCCCACCATCGAGAGCAAGACCGGCAAGAAGGTCGACGTGCTGCTCTTCGCCGACTACGGGATGAACCTGCTCGGCACCGGCCTGATCGCCAACACCCAGACCCTCCAGAAGGACCCGGAGCTGGTCCGCAAGTTCGTCCGGGCCACCCAGAAGTCCTGGGCCGACGCCGCCCGGGACCCGGCCGGCGCGGTGAGCGCGATGTCGGCTCTGGCCGAGAACGAGCCGGCACCCGAGGTGCTCACCAAGCAGCTCACGCTCAACATGCCACTGATCGGCGCGGACGGCCCGCCCGGGGTGAACACCGAAGCCCAGTGGACCGAGACCATCGACCTGATGTCCCGCTACGCCGAGCTGAAGGACCCGGGGGCGCCCAGCGCGTACTGGGACTCCTCGTACGCGGCGCAGGGGTGACCCGGTGACCGCCGCGCCGGCAGCCACCGGCACCGCCATCGGGATGTCCGGGCTGACCGTCCGGTTCACCACCCGACGGTCGCAGACCACAGCGTTGGACGACGTGTCGCTGGACATCGAGCCGGGCGAGTTCGTCACCATCGTCGGCCCGTCCGGCTGCGGCAAGTCCACCCTCCTGAAGATCGTCGCGGGGCTGGTCAAACCGACCAGCGGTGACGTGTCGTTGCTGGAGCGCCCGGTGCGCGGCCCGCAGAAGGAGATCGGCTTCGTCTTCCAGAAGGCCGCGTTGCTGGAATGGCGCGGTGCCCGAGCCAACATCCTGCTCCAGGCCGAGATGCGCGGCATGGACCGGGCACAGGCGGCCCGCCGCGCCGACGAGCTGATCGAGATGACCGGCCTGACCGGCTTCGAGAAGGCGTTGCCACACGAGCTGTCCGGTGGCATGCAGCAGCGGGTGGCTCTCTGCCGCGCGTTGCTGCACTCCCCGCCGGTGCTGCTGATGGACGAACCGTTCGGCGCCCTGGACGCGCTGACCCGCGAGCAGATGAACGCCGAACTGCACCGGATCTGGCGCGAGACCGGGACCACTGTAGTGCTGGTCACCCACTCCATCGCCGAGGCGGTCTTCCTCGGCACCCGGGTCGTGGTGATGAGTCCCCGGCCCGGCCGGATCATCCGCACCTTCCCGGTCGAGCTGCCGGCGCACCGCGACTACGCGCAGGTGATGTCGGATCCCCGCTTCGACCGGCTCGCCACCGACCTGCGTGGGTTGCTCGGCAGCGCGGCCGCCAACCACTGAGCGCGGATCGGCACGACCAGCACGACGGAAGGAACACCATGACCCGCAGGTCGATCGGCATCATCGTCAACGGCGTGACCGGACGGATGGGCTACCGGCAGCACCTCGTCCGGTCGCTGCTGGCCATCCGCGAATCCGGTGGTGTGGCGTTGGCCGACGGCACCACCATCTGGCCGGAACCGGTCCTGGTCGGGCGCAATGAGACGAAGCTCCGGGAGCTCGCCGAGCGGCACGGGCTGACCGACTGGACCACCGATCTGACCTCGGCGCTGGCCCGCGACGACGTCGAGATCTACTTCGACGCGCAGGTCACCCAGCAGCGGGAGAAGGCGATCCGGCAGGCCATCGAGGCCGGCAAGCACATCTACACGGAGAAGCCGCTGGCCGAGGACACCGCGGCGGCTCTTGACCTGGCCCGGGCGGCGGACGCGGCCGGCGTCCGCACCGGTGTCGTGCAGGACAAGCTCTTCCTGCCCGGCCTGCGCAAGCTCAAGCGCCTCATCGACGGCGGCTTCTTCGGCCGGATCCTCTCGGTGCGCGGCGAGTTCGGCTACTGGGTCTTCGAGGGCGA
Source organism: Micromonospora sp. NPDC048843 (assembly GCF_040649965.1). Taxonomy (NCBI): domain Bacteria; kingdom Bacillati; phylum Actinomycetota; class Actinomycetes; order Micromonosporales; family Micromonosporaceae; genus Micromonospora; species Micromonospora sp. NPDC048843. The sequence continues at coordinate 2,169 of NZ_JBEZGJ010000090.1, read as the reverse complement.
CTGGCAGCCCGCTCAGCGGCCGTCGTGGAACTACCGGGCCGAGGACGGCGGCGGCATCGTGGTCGACATGTTCCCGCACTGGCACTACGTGCTGGAGGAGCTGTTCGGCCGGGTCACCGCCGTCTCCTGTGTGACCGCCACGCACGTGCCCGAGCGGGTCGACGAGGCCGGTCAGGCGTACGCGGCCACCGCCGACGACGCCGCCTACGGCATCTTCGAGCTCGACGGCGGGGTGATCGCGCAGATCAACTCCTCCTGGGCAGTGCGGGTGTACCGCGACGAGCTGGTGGAGTTCCAGGTCGACGGCACTGAGGGCAGCGCGATCGCCGGCCTGCGCAACTGCCGGGTGCAGCACCGGGCGGTCACTCCGAAGCCGGTGTGGAACCCGGACCTGCCGGCCACCGAGGACTTCCGCGCCCAGTGGGCCGAGGTGCCCGACAACGAGGAGTTCGACAACGGCTTCAAGGTGCAGTGGGAGGCGTACCTGCGGCACGTGGTGGCCGGCGAGCCGTTCCGGTGGGACTTCCTGGCCGGCGCGCGCGGCGTGCAACTCGCCGAGCTGGGGCTGCGCTCCGCCCGCGAGGGTGGTCGCATCGAGGTGCCGGAGCTGCGCTCATGAGCGCCGAGGTGGTGTTGCCCGGTGGACGGCGGCATCGGCTCGCCGGGGGGAGCGGTTTCGCCCGACCGGACGCGCCGGCGACCAGCCGGATCGCGTACGCCGCCGCTCACGTGGTCGCCGATCCGGGCGCGGAGAACGTGCCGGGTGCCCCGGCGGCGGTGGACTGGGACACCACGCTCGCCTTCCGGCGGCATCTCTGGTCGTACGGGCTGGGGGTCGCCGAGGCGATGGACACCGCCCAGCGGGGGATGGGGCTGGACTATCCGGCCACCCGGGAGCTGATCCGGCGCAGCGCCGCCGAGGCCCGCGCCGTCGGCGGGCGGATCGTCGCCGGGGTCGGCACCGACCAGCTACCGGTCGGCCCGGCCACACTGGCGGCGGTCGCCGCCGCGTACGCCCAGCAGCTCGACGACGTCCGCGCCGCCGGTGCCCGGCCGGTGCTGATGTGCAGCCGGCACCTGGCCGCCGCAGCGCGCGGCCCGGAGGACTACCTGCGGGTGTACGACGAGCTGCTGAGCGCCACCGACGAACCTGTGGTGCTGCACTGGTTGGGCCCGATGTTCGACCCGGCGTTGACCGGCTACTGGGGTGCTGTCGACCTGGACCTGGCCGCCGACACGGTGATCGAGCTGATCAAGGCGCATCAGTCCAGTGTGGACGGCATCAAGGTGTCGCTGCTGGACGCCGACCGGGAGGTCGCGTTGCGTCGCCGCCTGCCGGCCGGGGTACGCCTCTACACCGGTGACGACTTCCACTACCCGGAGCTGATCCGGGGTGACGAGGTGGGTCACTCCGACGCGCTGCTCGGGGTGTTCGCGGCCATCGCGCCGGCCGCCGCCGCCGCTCTGGCAGCCCTGGACCGAGGGGACCTGACGGCGTACGACGAGATCTTCGGGCCCACGGTGCCGTTGGCCCGGCACCTGTTCGCGGCGCCGACCTGGCACTACAAGACGGGGATCGTGTTCCTGGCCTGGTTGGCCGGGCACCAGGACCACTTCACGATGGTCGGTGGCGCGCAGTCCGGTCGGTCCCCGGCGCACCTGGCCACACTGCTCACCCTGGCCGACGCGGCCGGGCTGCTGCCCGACGCCGACCTGGCCGCCGCCCGCGCCCGAGCGCTGTTCAGCGTGGCGGGGGTGGCCCAGTGAGCGCGAGGAGTGAGCCGGTTGTGGGAGTCCCGCAGTCGCGAGCGAAGACCAGCCCAGTGAGCCTCGCGCGCTTCTCGTTCAACCAGGCGACCGCCCAGCGCTGGCCGTTGCCCGAGGTGGTGGCCGGGTGCGTCGCGGCCGGCGTACCGGGCATCGGCCTGTGGCGGGAGCCGGTGGCCGGGTACGGGTTGGCCCGCTCGGCGAAACTGGTCCGCGACGCCGGCCTCGCCGTCACGTCGCTGTGCAGGGGCGGCTTCTTTTCCGCCGACGACTGGCGGGCGGAAAACCTGCGCGCCATCGAGGAGGCCGCCGCCCTCGGCGCTCCGGAGCTGGTGCTGGTCGAAGCGGGCGGGAGGGCCGTCGAGACGGCTCGGCTCGTCGAAGTGCCCGCGGTCCGGGCCG
>NZ_JBEZGJ010000089.1:0-29988 GCF_040649965.1 Micromonospora sp. NPDC048843 | reverse complement strand
GTTGTGGTGGCCGGGTTAGGCGCCCTTGTGACTTATGTTCACCACCACAACTCCATGATCGACGCGACCCGGGGTGGGCGCGCGGCCGGTGGGCGGGTTGGGGTGGGTTGGTTGTTTCGGGGTCCTGCGCACGGGCGGCGGGTAGGGTCCGGAGGTGGTGGGACGACGGCGGTTGGGGGGCAGATGCGTGATCTCCGCTTCAAGATGATCATGGCGTTGAACGCCGCCGACCTGGGCGACCCGATGTGCGAACAGGTGGCCGAGATCTGCGCCGAGATCGCCGAGCAGCACTGCGCCGAGTTCGGCCACACAGCGCAGCTGCGCACCGGTGAGATCGCCGAACTGGCCACCGGTGAGCCGGCCCTGACCTGGGCGCCGTCGACCCCCGACGCCGGGCAGCGTGCCTGGTGACCGCGCCCGCGCCCGCCGTCGACATCCGTCGTGCCGATGATCGCTTCGCCACCCGAATCTCCTGGCTGGACTCCAAGCACTCCTTCTCGTTCTCCCGGCACTACGACCCGGCCAACACCCACCACGGCCTGCTGCTTGTCAACAACGACGACGTGGTCCGACCGGGGGCCGGCTTCGAGACCCACCCGCACCAGGACATGGAGATCGTGACCTGGGTGCTGCGTGGTTCCCTTGTGCACCAGGACTCCACCGGGCACTCCGGGGTGATCTACCCGGGTCTGGCCCAGCGGATGAGCGCCGGCACCGGCATCCTGCACTCGGAGAAGAACGACGCCTGGCGGCTCCACAACCAGGAGCCGCACACCGACCCGGTGCACTTCGTGCAGATGTGGGTGCTCCCCGACGAGCAGGGCGTCGACCCCGGCTACGAGCAGCTCGAGATCGAGGACGAGTTGCTACGCGGGGGCCTGGTGCCGATCGCCTCCGGCATGGACCGGTACGACGGCGCGTCCGCGATCCGGATCCGCAACCGGTACGCGACCCTGCACGCCGCCCGTCTCGCCCCCGGCGACGAGGTCACCATCCCGGACGCGCCCTACGTGCACGTCTACGTGCCCGACGGCACTGTGACCCTGGAGGGCAGCGGTCCGCTCGGCAGCGGCGACGCCGCCCGGCTCACCATGACCGGTGGCCGGCGTGTCACCGCCGACGAACCGGCCGAGATCCTCGTCTGGGAGATGCACGCCACTGTCGCCTGACCGTCACCCGCGCGGCCTACCCCCATGATCTCGCCCGAACATGGATGTAGTGGCCTCCCCGCCGGGGGAGACCACTACATCAAGGATCGAGCACGATCACGGTGGCGCGCAGGGCGCCACCCCGGCTACGCCGGCGACTCGGTGCGATCGGCGGCCCAGGTGGTGTGGAACGAGCCCTCGCGGTCCACCCGCTGGTAGGTGTGCGCGCCGAAGTTGTCCCGCAGACCCTGAATCAGCGCGGCGGGAAGCCGCTCCGCCCGCAACGCGTCGAAGTACGCCAGCGACGACGAGAACGCGGGCGTCGGCACACCGGCCCGGGTCGCGTCGGCCACCACCCGCCGCCAGCTCGGCACGCCAGCGCTGACCGCCTCGGCGAAGTACGGCGCCACCAGCAGCGTCGGCAGGTCCGGCTGCTCGTCGTACGCCTCACGGATCCGGTTGAGGAAGCGGGCCCGGATGATGCAGCCGCCCCGCCAGATCGTCGCGGTGCCGCCAAGGTCGATGTCCCAGTTGTATTCCTGGCTGCCCGCGCGGATGTGGTCGAAGCCCTGCGCGTACGCGACGATCTTGGAAGCGAGCAGCGCCCGGCGGACGTCCTCGACGAAGGTCTCCCGGTCGGTCACCTGCCACTTCTCACCCGCGTCGGGGAACGCCCGGCGGGCCGCCTCGCGCTGGTCGACGTGCCCGGAGAGCGAACGGGCGAACGTCGCCTCGGCGATCCCGGTGATCGGGATGCCCAGGTCCAGGGCACTCTGCACGGTCCACCGACCGGTGCCCTTCTGCTCGGCCCGGTCCTGCACGATGTCCACGAACGACCGGCCGGTCGCCGCGTCGGTGTGCGCGAGCACGTCAGCGGTGATCTCGATGAGGAACGACTCCAGCTCGCCGTTGTTCCACTCTCGGAAGATCTCCGCGATCTCGGCCGGCGTTGCGTCCAGGCCTGCCCGGAGCAGGTCGTACGCCTCGGCGATGAGCTGCATGTCGGCGTACTCGATGCCGTTGTGCACCATCTTGACGAAGTGCCCGGCGCCGTCCGGCCCGACGTGCGTGCAGCACGGCACGCCGTCCACCTGGGCGGCGATCTTCTCGAACATCGGCCCGAGCTTCGCGTACGACTCGGCGGAGCCGCCCGGCATGATGCTCGGCCCGCGCAGCGCGCCCTCCTCGCCGCCGGAGACGCCGGTGCCGCTGAAGTGCAGCCCCTGCGCCCGCAGCGCCTCCTCACGGCGACGGGTGTCGGCGAAGTGGGCGTTGCCACAGTCGACGATGATGTCGCCCTCGTCGAGCAGCGGCACCAACTCGTCGATCACCGCGTCGGTGGGCGCACCGGCCTTCACCATGACGATGACCGCGCGGGGTCGTTCCAGTGACGCCACGAAATCGGCCATCGTCTCGCCCGGCAGGAACGTCCCCTCGTCGCCGTGCTCGGCGACCAGGCTGCGGGTGCGCTCCGGCGAGCGGTTGTGCACTGCCACCGTGAAGCCGTTGCGGGCCAGGTTGCGGGCCACATTGCGACCCATCACCGCCAGCCCGGTCACACCGATTTGTGCCCTCGCCTGATCAGCCATTCGTGCCGCCACCTCTCGTCACACCACTATCAGCGTTTGGAAACTTACCGTGATGTGAGCCGATACGGACCAGTGATCGACGTCCCTTTACTGCACGTAATGTGGACGTTGCCCCTGGCGGCTCGGGCTCTCGGCAGTGGTCGGTGAGCCCCGGGCAGGGAAACGTGTCGTCATCCCGCGCCGCGCGCGTCAGCCTTCGGCGAGACGGGCTTCGATTCGGGCGATCTTCCCGGTCAGCGCGTCGGTGACCCCGGGCCGGACGTCGGCCTTGAGCACCACACTCACCCTGGGCGCCCGTGCGGCGACCACGTCGACCGCCTGCTTCACCACCGCCATCACCTCGTCCCACTCGCCCTCGACGGTGGTGAACATGGCATCGGTCCGGTTGGGCAGACCGGACGCACGGACCACCCGCACCGCCTCGGCGACCAGGTCACCCACGGAGTCGTCACCGCCGAGCGGGGTGATCGAGAACGCGATCAGCATGTGTTGATCGTGCCAGTAAAAACGGATGCGCGTCGGTCGGGCGGTGGCTACGGTACGAACATGCGTAACTGACGCCCCCACTTCCGAGCCGGCCCGCCGTCCCGCGTCGCGGTCCGTGCGCTCCCGGGCGTCCCGCATTCCCTCCCCGCCGTTCGGCGGCGATGGCCCTGCCTGGCCCCGGTGAGCAGTCCCTTCCCCACTCGACCGTCGCGCAACGGCGGTCACCAGCCGATCCGACCGACCGCCGCAGCGCGGGACCGGCCGTGCCGGTCGGCATTGAAGGAGGCCCGGATGCCTGCCAGGCGTAACCCGAAGAAGACCCGTACCCCGAGAGCGACGCCGCTCGGCGTCGACCCGGCGGCCGGCAACGGCCCGTTTCCACCCACCCGCCCCGACCTGGACCTCACGGTCGAACCGGCCCTGCCGGCGGTGCTGGTGGAACCGGCCCTGCCGGCCGAGCCGGCCCTGCCGGCGGTGCTGGTGGAGCCGGCATCTGGCCTGGGCGAGGTGGCGCCGCCGGTCGATGTGCCGGCAGCGGTCGACGCGCCGACGGTGGGAGATCTGCCCAAGCCAGCCGCACGACCGAAGGCACCGACAGCAGGGCCACCGCAGGGTGGCGGCAACCGCTCCGGCGGCCGCAGCCAGCAGGCCGGCCAGGCCCGCCGCTACGCCTTCCGCCGCAGCTGATCGAGCCGCCCACCCCGCCCCGTCCGCCCGAGGCCGCCCGGCCCCGCCGCGCCCCACCCCGCCCCGGATCGCCCGGCCTAACCCACCCTGCCCCGGGCCGCCCGGCCCCGCTGCGCCCCGTGATCTTGCACTTCCTGTCCTCGCATAAACGGTATATCGGGATGAACCAACGACAGAAGTCGCAAGATCGGCGTAGGCGGGCGAGGGCGGGGGCGCTGGGCGCGGGGTGGTGACAGCAACATCAGGGATGTAGTGGCCTCCATGGCGAGCGAGGCCACCACATCCCTGATGCTGTGTGGATCTTGGTGCCTCGACGGATCGCCCCGACCAGCAGGGCGAACGCGGTGGAGGCGAACAGCCGCAGCTTGGCCACCGGATCGCGGCCGGCGTCCACCCCGCGCGCCCGGCGGGCCATGGTGATCATCTGCCACTCCTGGCCGAGGAGCGGCACCAGCCGGAACGCGGCCAGCGCCCCGATGGCGAAGCGGGCCGGCGCCTTCGCGTTCTGGACCAACGCGTCGGCCAGGTCGGTGGGGTCGGTGGTCGCGAAGACGAGCACACCGGGTAGGGCCACCGCGAACACCCGCAGCACCAGGCCGAGCGCGGTGAGCAGCACGCCGGTGCTCACCAACACCGGCCCGGCGTCCAGCAGGACCCGGCCGGACCGGTCGGCGGCGAACAGCACCAGTGTGACCAGGATGCCGGCGGCGCTGAGCAGTAGGCGCACCGGAGAAACCAGTGGGGCCCGGCCGCGGCTGGGGTCCGTTCCCGGATTCGCGGGGCAGCGGGGCGTCGGCCGCCGTGCTAGAAACTCTCCGACGTGGCACGGGCGGGGCGTGCCGCGCGGACGGGGAGCGGTCTGGTGGAACAACAGGAGGCGGCCGGAGATCTCAACTCCGAACTGCTGGCCAGCGACGTGTGGACCGACGAGATGCTGGCCGGCGCCGGCATACCGGTGGTGGATGTCCCGTTCGTGACGGTCGGCGGCGGGATCGGCTCCTTCGTCACTGTGGACTACCTCCGCATCGCCGGAGTGGCTGCCGACCGGATCCGGGTGCTGTCCAACATCGACCATCCCTGGCAGACGTACGAATATCTGACCCGGGTGTCGCAGATTCCGCGCCACGAGCGGATCCGCTCCGACTCGTCCTCCCGGCCCGACAACATCTGGGGCTTCCCGTCGTACGCGGTGGCGGAGGCCTGGCAGGAGCGCAGCCTTCGGCCGCTGCTGCACGTGCTGGGTGAGCCGCTGTTCAGCGACTACTGGACGCCCCGGGCCGGGCAGGTGTTCGCCGGCCTGGAGCGGGAGGCGGAGCGGATCGGATACCGGGACATGCTGGTCGACGGCGTGGTGCGGATGGTCCGGCGGCGTGCCGGGGGCGGCTACTTCACCATCCTCACTCCGCCGGCCGGCAGCTCGTCGACCCGGCGGGTTGCCTACCGGTCCCGATTCGTGCACCTCGCGGTCGGCTATCCCGGCCTGCGTTTCCTGCCGGACCTGCAGCAGTTCCGCGAGACCCACCAGGATTTCGAGCACGTGGTCAACGCCTACGAGCCGCACGAGCACGTGTACGAGGTGCTCAAGACCCGGCCGGGCACCGTGCTGGTCCGGGGCGGCGGCATCGTCGCGTCCCGGGTGCTGCAGCGCCTGATGGACGACCGGGAACGGCACGGTCTGGGTACCGAGATCGAGCACCTGTTCCGCACCTATGTCAGCGGCGCGCACGGGCCGCACCCGTGGCTGCGCCGCCGGGGCGGCGACGGATGGGCGTACCAGGGGTTCAACTATCCCAAGTCGGTGTGGGGCGGCCAGCTCAAGGCCCGGATGCGCCGCCTCGAGGGCGCGGACCGGGCCGCCGCGTACGCCGCGATGGGCGGCACCAACACGCCGAAGCGCCGCCGCTGGCAGGAACAGATGCGCGCCGGCCGGAAGGGCGGCTGGTACCGCACCTGGCAGGGCACGGTCGACCAGGTGGAACCGACCGCCGACGGCCGGATCGCCAGCCGGGTCACCGGCGACGCCGGCACGATGACGCTGCTCGCGGACTACGTCATCGACTGCACCGGCTTGGAGGCCGACATCGCCGAGCACCGAGTCATCGCGGACCTGCTCGAACATGGCGGCGCCGGCCGCAACCCGGTCGGCCGCCTCGACGTGGAGCGGCACTTCGAGGTACGCGGGACAGCGAGCGGCGACGGTGCCCTCTACGCCTCGGGCACGGCTACCCTCGGCGGCTACTTCCCCGGCGTGGACACCTTCCTGGGGTTGCAGATCGCAGCCCAGGAGATCGCCGACGACCTGGCGCGCCGAGGCTTCGGCGCCCGCCTCGGGCCGGTGCGCTCCACCGTGGAGTGGGTGCGGTGGATGCGTGGCCGGCCTGCCGGTCAGAAGGGCTGAGACGATGGTGCCCACCCTCGCCGGACGGATCCAGACCCGGCTCGTGCTCCTGGCGGTCGTCGGCTCACTCGTGACCGCGATCGTGACCCCGCTGCTGCCCTCCGGTGTCGGCTACCGGGACACCTTCGGGGTGCTGCTCGCCGTCGCCGTCCTCGGCGTCGGCTGGGAGTTGGTCTACCACCTGCTCATGCAGTTCCGCTGGGAGAAGGACTGGCCGCTGCTGTTCGGTCTGGGCACGGGGGTGCCCGAGGCGGCGCTGATCTGGCTGCTGCTCGACCACCACGCGCTGCCGGGGCTCGCCGGGCCACCTCCGCTCGGTGCGTTCCTGCTGCACTTCTCGGCGGTCTGGCTGGCGGTCTGGCTGGTCGCCAACGGCCCGATGCGGGTGCCGTTCCTGCGCTGGCGCTTCTTCGGCGGGCGGATCGGGTGAGCGGCCGGGAGCCGGACCCGGCCGTGCCGTTCACCGCGGTGCTGCTCGTCGCCGGCGCCACCGAGGTGGTCGCGACGACGGCCGGTGAGCCGACGGTCGTGCTGCCGGCGATGGTCGAGGGCGTGGACTGCCGGAACGGCCATTTCAACGACCCCGGGCTGCGCTACTGCCAACGCTGCGGCATCGCCATGCATCAGCAGACGCTCGCCACCCGGCTGGCGCCGCGGCCGCCACTCGGCGTGCTGCTCACCGACGATGGGGTCACCTTCCGGCTGGACACGGACTATGTCGTCGGGCGCCGTCCGGAGCAGCATCCGGACGTCCGGGCCCGGCGGGCGCGGCAGGTCCGGCTCACCGGCGAGATCTCCGGAGTCTCCCGCCTGCACTTGCGGATCCAGCTGCGCGGCTGGCAGGTGGCGGTGGTGGACCTAGGCTCCGCCAACGGCACCATGCTGCGCGAGGCAGCGGACGCCGACACCCGGCGGGTGCCCGCCGGCGAGCCGGTCGTGATCCGGCCCGGCACCCAGATCGAGTTCGCCGCACGGTGGCTGCGGTACGAATCCCACCGGAACCCCTGAGGAAGCCCGTGCGCGGCATCGCCGACTACACCTTCATCCGCCCGCTCGGCTCAGGTAACCACGGGACCTTCTACCTGGCGAACCGGCCGGCCCGGCTCCCGATCCCGGCCGACCTGGTCGCCGTCAAGGTGCTGCACGCCGAGTCCGAGGAGACGGCGTTCCGGCGGGCGACCCGAGAGCTCGCCGCGTTCGCCGCGGTCAGGTCCCCGTGCCTGGTCGACCTGTACGACGCGGGTCAGCACGACGGCTTCTTCTACTACTCGACCGAATACCTGCCGGACGGCTCGCTAGCCCAGCCCGCCGTACCGGTCGACCGGTCGACCGCGCTGCGGGCGCTCGCCGACGCGGCCCGGGCGCTGTCGGCCCTGCACGCTGCGGGCATCGCGCATCGCGACATCAAGCCGGGGAACGTGCTCCTGCGCGACGGTGGCGGTCGGCTGGCCGACCTCGGCCTCTCGCAGATCTTCACCGAGGGCGCCACCATCACCGGGATGGGGTCGGCCGACTCGGTCGAGTACGTCGACCCGGCGGTGCTCCTCGGCGACCCCGCCGGACCCGACGGTGACGTCTGGTCCCTCGGCGCGACCGTGCACCGGGTGCTCGCCGGCAGCGGCGTCCACGGCGAGTTGCCCCCGGGAAACGCGCTGCTCGCCCTGCGGGCGGTGCTCGCGCGGCCGCCCCGCGTCGACCCCGACCTGCCGGACGCGCTGCGCGGGCTGGTGGCGGACTGCCTGGCGCCCGCGGGCGACCGTCCCACCGCGGCGCAGGTCGCGGCCCGGCTCGACGGGATCGCCGCGGAGAACGAGGCGTGACCGCGCACGCGGTCGGCCAACTCCTGCTCGCCCTGGCCGTCGTGATTGCGCTCGCCCGCCTGCTCGGGGCGGCGGCGAAGCGCCTCGGGCAGCCGCCGGTGGTGGGCGAGATCGTGGCCGGTGTGCTGCTCGGTCCGACCATCTTCGGCGCCGAGCTGAGCGGGCGGCTGTTCCCCACCGAGATCCGGCCCGCCCTGTCCGGGCTCGCGAACGTCGGTCTCGTGCTGTTCATGTTCATCATCGGCTACGAGCTGGACCAGTCGCTGGTGCGGGGCCGGCTGCGGGCGGCGGCCGCGGTCTCGCTGGGATCGATCGTCGTGCCACTTGGCCTCGGCGTCGGTCTGGCCGGGTGGTTGGCGGGGCGGCACGACGTCGACCGGGTGGTGCCGTTCGCGTTGTTCCTCGGCGCCGCGATGGCGGTCACCGCCTTTCCGGTGCTGGCGCGGATCCTCGCCGATCGGGGGATGGTCCGGACGGAGTTGGGCGGACTGGCGCTTGCGAGCGCCGCCGTCGACGACGTGGTCGCCTGGTGCCTGCTGGCCGGGGTCGTCGCGGTGGGCGGTGCGGAGGCCGGATTCCCGTGGCAGGTGCTGCTCGTGGCACCGTACCTGCTGGTGATGTTCGGCTGGGTGCGGCCGATGCTGCGCCGGTTGACGGTCGTCCGGGCACGTGCCGGCCGACTCACCCCGGACGTGCTCGGTGTCATCCTGGTCGGCCTGCTGCTGTCCTGCTATGCCACGGAGCTGCTCGGCCTGCACGCCATCTTCGGTGCCTTCGTCTTCGGCGCGATCATGCCGCGGGTGGACGGTGCGGCGCTGCGGGAGGAGATCCTGGAGCGCCTGGAGCAGGTCTCCGTGCTGCTTCTGCTCCCGGTCTTCTTCGTGATCGCCGGGCTCCAGGTCGACCTGTCCCGGATCGGTCTCTCCGGTGTGGTGGACCTCGCCCTCATCCTCGTCACGGCGATCGGCGGCAAGTTCGTCGGCGCGTACCTCGGCGCCCGCTCGCAGCGGGTCGCCCGACGGCCGGCGGGGGCGCTCGCGGCCCTGATGAACACCCGTGGCCTCACCGAGATCGTCATCCTCACCGTGGGTCTGCAGCTCGGCATCCTCAACCCTGAGTTGTTCTCGCTGATGGTGGTCATGGCCCTGGTCACCACCGTGATGGCCGGGCCACTGCTCAATGTGATCTATCCCCGTCGCCTGGTGGACCGGGACATCGCCCAGGCACAGCGGGCCGCGCTCGGCGGGCCCGACACCCACCGGGTGCTGGTGGTCGTGCCGGAGGGTGAGCGGGCGGCCGAACTGACCGCGCTCGCGGTCGACCTGGCCGGATCCCGAAGACCCGCCGAGGTGGTGCTGAACCGCCTGCTGCCGTACCCGGTAGTCGCCGTGGAGGTCGGTGCGGGCCTGCACACGGAGCTGGCGGGGATGACCGCCGCGATGGGGGAGCTGGCCCGGTTGGCCGAGTCGGTCCGCAGCGCGGGTCTCGGCGCGCCGGTGCTGGTGCGGTATGCGACCGACCCCCGAGGTGAGCTGGCGGGCGAGGTGGCGACGGCGCAGCCGGCCGTGGTGCTGTCCACCCAGCCCGCCGACGTGGACGTGCCCGACGCGGTGTGGGTCACGGCGCACCGGTTGCCGGCCCGCCCCTGGCCCGCCGTGGCGGTCGCCGCGGACGGCGCCGACGGGCCGGCTGCGCTGCGGGTGGCCGCCCAGCTCGCGGCGGGCGCGGGGGTGCCGCTGATGGTGGAGCCGGTCGGTTCCGGCGGCGGGGCCCGGCGGGCCAACGCGGCTGTTCGCGCGCTGGTCCGGCAGGGGGTGACCGTGGACACTGGCGGGGAGGCGCCGACGGGGGTCCTACGGATTGCCGGCCGCGACGCCGCCTCCGACGGGGCGCACCTCACCGTCCAGGGTGGAAGGTCGGTGGACGCCGCCGCTGGGCAGTGGTTGGTTCCGCCGCGGTCCCGGGATGAGCGGGACGGGTGCGATACTGTGCCGGCTCCCGGCGCGGACCGGGCGTGAGGCACGGAAGTGGGACGGGATGACGGGCGATACCACCGAAGACCTCCAGCCGCTGCGCCCTGGCGATCCCCGGCACCTCGGGACGTGCCGGCTTCTCGGCCGGCTCGGCGAAGGTGGGATGGGCACCGTCTTTCTGGCGGAGCAGCCGGGTGGCCGACGGGTGGCGGTCAAGGTGATCCGCACCGACCGCTCCGACGACGCCGAGTTCCGGCGGCGCTTCCGGGGCGAGGTGAAGCGGGCCCGGCAGGTTCCTCCCTTCTGCACGGCCGAGGTGCTCGACGCGGACCCCGATCATGAGCCGCCCTACCTCGTCGTCGAATACGTCGACGGACCGAGCCTGGCTGCCGTCGTGGCGGAGCGGGGGCCGCTGACCGCTGGCAACCTGCACGGCCTGGCGATCGGCGTGGCGACGGCGCTGACCGCCATCCATAGTGCCGGCGTGATCCACCGCGACCTCAAGCCGAGCAATGTGCTGCTGCCGCCGGGCAGCCCGAAGGTGATCGACTTTGGCATCGCCCGGGCGGTTGAGGGCAGCGCCGTCACCCGGACCGACCAGGTGGTCGGGACGGTCGCGTACATGGCGCCGGAGCGGTTCGAGCCGGCCGGCAGTGGGACGCTGACCGCCGCGGCCGACGTGTTCGCCTGGGGCGCGGTCGTCGCGTTCGCCGGTACGGGTCGGACCCCGTTCGCAGCGGACACGCCGCAGGCCACCGCGGTGCGTATCCTCACCCAGGAGCCGGGCCTGGACGGGTTGACCGGCCCGTTGCGCACACTGGTGGAGCAGGCGCTGGCGAAGGATCCGGCGGGCCGGCCCGGTGCGCGGGAATTGCTGGACCGGTTGCTGACGGTCGCTCCGCGGCCGGAGACCGGCTCCGCCGAAGTGACGGCCGACCGGTCCGCGCTGCTCGCCGCCGTCGAGCAGGCGCAGGCGGCGACCGACCAGCGTCCCCTCCTCGAAACCGAGCTCGCCGGTCGGCGGCACACCACCCACGGGTCCGTGGTCGCGTCCGGTGCCCCTGCCACGCCGCCTGCGGACGACGACGCCACCACCCGGTGGGGTGTCTCGTCCGCCACCCCGACGCCGAGGCCGACCTCCGTCGCGAGGCCGGCGGACGCCCTACCCGCCTCCGCGCCCCCGCCCGCGACCTCCGCGCCCGCGATGAGCCCGCCCGCGCCGACTCCCCGGCGGTGGCCGTTCGTCGCCGCCACGGTGCTCTCCGCCCTGGCGCTGGTCGCCGCACTGGCCGGCGTCGGCGTGCTGACCGGGGTGCTGCGGGGAGGCCCGGGCGAGCCGCTCGGCCTCGCCCCGACGCCGTCCGTCGGGCCGTCCGTCGGGCCGTCCGTCGGGCCGTCCGTCGGGCCGTCCGGCGCGACGCCGGCACTGCCGTCGGTGGTGATCCGGGATCCGCTCACCGTCACCAACTACTGGCGGACCCGCACCGACGAGAAGAACCGGGTCAGCTGCGCGTTCGACGGGGCGTACGTGGTGACGAAACGGTCCGAGGGTCCGTACCGCTGCCTGGGGCCGCAGCAGTCCTTCGCCGACTTTCAGGTCGAGGTGGACGTGGCGTTGCGGCGGCCCGGCAGTTGCGCCGGCATCTGGTTCCGCTTCACCGACCTGACGGGTGGGCACGCGCTGCGGGTCTGCCCGGACGGATATCACCTCGTGGCGCACGGAGTGGACAGCCCGAACGCGGTCACCCCGGCGGGCACCTTCCCCTACCCGGCTGGGCAGCTGGCACTGGGCCGGACGATCCAGGTGGGCATCGTCGCCAGGGGCGGGCAGCTGCGGTTCCTCCGGGAAGGTGTGGAGATCGGCGCGGCCCGGGACGGCGCCCCGGTGCCGGGCCGGGTGGTGCTCGGCATCTTCCGCGACCCGGGCCGGGACGAGCCCGCAGAGCCGCCGTACGAGGTGGCCTTCCGCGACGTCGAGATCCGGCAGCTCGACTGAACGTCCGGTCAGTGCTGCCCGGCGCAGCAGGGCAGCGGGTCCGGCACCTCGCACGGGGCGACGCCGGCGGCCCGGTACGGCGTGGCCATCAGGATCAGCTCGCCGGCCTGCCACTGCGGCCGGACGAAGTCCCGGGTCTGCACCACGGTCTCCCGTCCGGCCGGCGGCGCGCCCAACACGATCACCCGCTGGATGGCGCTGGCGTCGAGCAGCTCGGCGACGGTCAGCGTCCCGACCAGACGGTCGACCCCGGGTTAGCGCACCGCCCGACCCGAACGGCGGGTGGCGTGCTCCATGGCCGCATGGTCGGCGGCCTGTCTCAGCTCGGCGGGGCTCGCCGGCAGCCCGGCCAGCCGGTCGTCGGACAGGTGCTGCCCAGGCTCAGGGCCACGTGTGGATGCGGTGCCCAGGACAGGTGGGTGCAGGCCACCAGGTCGGGCAGGTCGAGCGGGGGTACGTGCTCGGCCAGCCAGTGCTCGGCCTCCCGTACTGTCCGGTGGCCCAGGCTCAGTCCGACGATCACCGGTTCAGCGCCCAGGCGTAGCAGCCCGACCCGTACGCGCGGCAGTGCTCGGCGACCGGGGCGGAGCGGTCCAGCGCCGGGAGTCCGTCGGTGGCGGCCGTCTGGTCGTGGTCATCGCGGGGAGCCGGTCCGTGTCCCATGTGCTGCTCCAGTCGCGTTCGCGGGAGGCGTCCGGGTCAATCTGCTGCGGCCAGCGGAACGTCGGGTGTCCCGGTCACGGCAGGAACGCGAACAGGTGACTGCGTAGCCGCCCTCAGCCGAGCAGCGGGCGGAACGTGCCGAGCAGCACGCTGACCGTCAGCGCCGCCCCGGCCAGCGCCGCTGCACCGGCGACCAGCAGCCCGTCGGCCGCCGTGAAGCGCTGCCGCCGGGCGACGGTACGGGGTGTGCCGGCGTCGAAGCCCCGCGCGTCCATCGCCACGGCCAGCCGGGTGCCTCGACGGATCGCCCCGACCAGCAGGGCGAACGCGGTGGAGGCGAACAGCCGCAGCTTCGCCACCGGGTTGCGTCCCGCGTCGACGCCCCGCGCGCGTCGGGCCATGGTGATCATCTGCCACTCCTGGCCGAGCAGCGGCACCAGCCGGAACGCGGCCAGCGCCCCGATCGCGAAGCGGGCCGGCGCCTTCGCGTTCTGGATCAACGCGTCGGCCAGGTCGGTGGGGTCGGTGGTCGCGAAGACGATCACACCGGGCAGGGCCACCGCGAACACCCGCAGCACCAAGCCGAGCGCGGTGAGCAGGACGCCGGTGCTCACCAACACCGGTCCCGCGTCCAGCAGGACCCGACCGGACCGGTCGGCGGCGAACAGCACCAGGGTGACCAGGATGCCGGCGGCACTGAGCAGCAGTGGCCAGGCCCGGCGGGCCAGCACCCGGTAGCGGATGCCGAACAGCGGCAGGACGGCCAGTTCGAGAGCGATGGCGATCCCCGGGGCCACCGGGTCCAGGGTCGCCAGCAGTGTGAACGAGAAGACCAGTGCGGCGGCGACCTTCGCCACCGGGTTGCGGCGGGCCAACGGCGCGTCCGGCGCGGCGACCGGCTCGATGCTGATCATCGGTGGTCGTCCGGGGCCCGGTGCAGGGTGACGGTGCGGTCGGCGAGCGCGGCGACGAAGTCCGCGTCGTGGGTGACAGTGACCACGCCGTGCCCGGCGTCGCGCAGGTCGGCGAAGAGGTCGACCAGCTCCCGCCAGGTCCGCCGGTCCTGGCCGAAGGTGGGTTCGTCGCAGATCAGCAGGCGTGGCGCGGTGGCCAGGGCGGTCGCCACGCTCAGCCGCCGCGCCTCGCCACCGGAGAGGGTGTACGGGTTGGCGGCGGCGAGCCGGGCCAACCGCAGCCGGTCCAGCAGCCCGGCCACTGTCTCCTTGACGGCCGCCTCGGGTTGACCGGTGCGGCGCGGGCCCAGCGCCAGCTCGTCGAAGACCGTGCTGGTGACGAACTGGTGCTCCGGATCCTGGAAGACCGACCCGATCCGTCGGGCCAGCGCGGGCGCCCGCCACCGGTGTGGGGGAGTGCGGTGGTCCGCGCCGGCCAACTCGGTGGACGCGGTGACCCGCCCGCTGCCCGGCCGGAGCAGACCGCCGAGCAGCAACGCCAGGGTGGACTTGCCGGCACCGTTCGGTCCGCGTACGGCGAGTGCCTCACCGGCGCGTACCGCCAGGTCGGTGGAGCCCAGCCGGGGCGGCAGGCCGAGCCGGTCGGCGGTGAGCAACAGCTCCCCGGGGCCGGCGGTGGCCGGCCGGGGCGCGATGGGGTGACCGGGCACCCAGACCCCCTCGGCGGCCAGGGCGGCGCCGTGGGTGGCGAAGACCGCCTCTGGTGTGCCGTCCGCGCGGACGCCGCCGCCCGGTTCCAGGACGACCACCCGGTCGACGAGCGGCAGTGCCTCGGCGACCCGGTGCTCGACCAGGATCAGCGTGGTGTCGGCGTCGAGCGCGCCGGCCACCGCGTGTCGGACCAGCTCAGCCCCGGCCGGGTCGAGGTTGGCGGTCGGCTCGTCGAGCAGCAGCAGGGCGGGGCGCAGGGCCAGCGCGCCGGCCAGGGCGAGGCGTTGCTGCTCGCCGCCGGAGAGCGCCGCGGTGTGGCGGTCCCGGGAGTACGGGAAGCCGACCCGGTGCAGCGCCTCGTCCACCCGGGGCCAGATCTCGTCGGCCGGCACTCCCCGGTTCTCCAGCCCGAACGCGACGTCGTCGCCGCAGCGCGCCATCACCAGTTGGGTCTCCGGGTCCTGGAAGACGATGCCGACCCGTTCCCGCCCCTTGCGTGGGTCGAGCCCGTCGATCTCGACGGTGCCCTCCTGCTCGCCGGAGTCCTCGGGGAGCAGCCCGGCCAGCGCGGCGAGCAGGGTGCTCTTCCCAGCCCCCGAGGGCCCGAGAAGCAAAACCCGCTCCCCAGCCTCGACCCGCAGGTCAACCCCGCGAACGGCCCAGGCGCGCCGCCCAGCGTGCCGCCACCCGAACCCCCGCAGCAGTACCCCGCCCACCGAACCCCCTTCCGGTCCGCGCTCTCGTCCGTTGATCAAGAGGTTTGCGTCAGGAAATCGCCGTCCGCTGACGCAAACCTCTTGATCAACGTAATCAGGTGGGGGTTAGATCAGGGCTCGGTTTCGGCCTGCGGGGAAGCGGTCCAGGACTCCGGTGTTGGCCAGGGCGTTCGTCAGCAGCCAGCCGCCCAGGCCGGCGATCACTGTGGCGCTGACGATGGTGAGCAGCGCGTACGGGATGCGGTAGTCGGTCAGCGCGTAGTCGACGTTCCACACGAAGAAGTCGAACAGCGCGGCGCTGAGGCCGGTCAGCGCGCCCGCGAACACAGCGGTCGGCAGCCGGAACGACCGGTACCGGAAGGCGGCGAAGGCCAGCTCGGCGCCGATGCCCTGCACGATGCCCTGCGGGATGACCGTGCCGGCCCACTGGCTGCCCAGCAGCGCGGACAGGACCGCGGCCACGGTCTCGCAGTAGAGCGCGGCGCCGGGCTTGCGGATCACCAGCCCACCGATCACCGCCGGCATCAGCCAGACGCCGTAGAGCAGCGTCTGCGCCGGCGGGAAGAAGGCGAACGCGCCCTCGGTGGCGCTCCAGACCAGGCCCCAGGCCCAGAAGATGACGCCGAACGCGACAGCGATCACCGAGGCGACCACGATGTCGATGGTGCGCCAGCGGTGTGTGTCGGTGGTGGAATTCATGTGTTGCTCCCAGTTCGTGAGTGCGAACCAGGAGAAGACGCACGCCGCGTCCGGTGGCACCGGACTGCGGCGCGGCTGGAGGTCGACCGAACTCCCTGCGCTGGCATTACCCAGATCAGGTTCGAGGGTCTGCGGGCGTGCCCGCACTCTCAGCGCTGTGCGCTCCCCTGTCGGATATGAAGTTGTCTCGCTGACGCTAACACCGACCGGGGTCGCGGGCCCAGCAGGGCATCCGCCTGACCTGCGGGAGCGACCGGCCGACCGCCGGCTGGGTACGCTTCCGATCATGCGGGTTGACGCGCGAGGCTTCACGTTCGAGGTGACCGTCGGCGGTCCGACGGACGGCGTACCCGTCCTGCTGCTGCACGGTTTCCCTCAGCACAGCGGCGAGTGGGACGACGTGGTGCCGGCGCTGCACGCGGGTGGGCTGCGCACGTACGCGCTGGACCAGCGCGGTTACTCACCCGGCGCCCGGCCGACGGCGGTGGCCGACTACCGGATCCCCGAACTCGTCACCGACGTGGTGGCGGTGCTCGACGCGCTCGGGCTGGACGCCGTGCACCTGGTCGGCCACGACTGGGGCGCGGTCGTCGCCTGGGCGGTTGCCGCCGGGCACCCCGAGCGGGTTCACACGCTGACCGCGGTGTCCGTACCGCATCCGGCGGCCATGGCGCACGCTCTGAGCACCGACGCGCAACAGAAGGCCCGCTCGTCGTACATCGCGCTGTTCCGCAAGCCCGACAAGGCGGAGAAGGTGCTGCTGGCGTGGCACGCCATCGCGCTGCGCAAGCTGCTCGGCGGGGTGGGCGACACGTCCCGGGTGAACCGGTACGCCGACCCGATGCGTGAGCCGGGGGCGCTGACGGCCGCGCTGAACTGGTACCGGGCGATGTCCGGCGCCGACCTGGCCGGCGTCGGCCCGGTCGCGGTGCCCACCACGTACGTCTGGAGTGACAGGGACGTCGCCATCGGCCGGACCGCCGCCGAGTCGTGCGCGCAGAACGTCACCGGGGACTACCGCTTCGTGCAGCTGCCCGCTGTGAGTCACTGGATCCCGGACGCGGCGCCGGCCCCGCTCGCCGAGGCGATCCTGGCGCGAGCCGGCGGGACGGCCTGAGCCGTGCGGGTCCGCGAGGGAAAGTCACAGTGACGACGGAGGCCAGCGGGCCGGGCAGCCGTCGCTCGATCGCCGCGCAGCTGCGCGTGCTGGGCGTACGCCCCGGCGCGACGCTGCTGGTGCACGCATCACTGCGTCCGCTGGGCTTCGTCAGCGGCGGACCGCACGCGGTGGTGCTCGCCCTGCGCGACGCGCTCGGCCCGGACGGCACGATCGTGGTGCCCACCCACACGCCCGACAACAGCGACCCCGCGCAGTGGCGCAACCCGCCGGTGCCGGCGGGCTGGTGGCCGCTGATCCGCTCGGAGATGCCGGGCTTCGACCCGGCGGTCACCCCGAGCCGGTTCATGGGTGCGCTCGCCGAGACGGTCCGCGGCTGGCCGGGTGCGCTGCGCAGCTCCCATCCGCACGTGTCGTTCGCCGCGCTCGGTCCGGCCGCCGAGCAGGTGGTGGCCGGGCACGCCCTGGCGGACATGCTCGGCGAGGGCTCACCACTGGCCCGCCTCTACGACCTCGACGCCGACGTGTTGCTGCTCGGCGTGGACCACTCGGTGAGCACCTCGCTGCACCTGGCCGAGTACCGCTGCCCCGGCTCGCCTCGGGAGCGCATCGGTGCCGCAGTGCGTACCGCCGACGGTGGTCGGGAATGGGTGTGGTGGCAGGACGTACGACTCGACGCGGACGACTTCGCCGCGTTGGGGGAGGACCTGGAAGCCGGCGGGGCGGTACGCACCGCACCGGTCGGCGCCGGGACCGGCAGGTTGATGCGCCAGCGGGCGGCTGTCGACTTCGCGGTTCGCTGGCTGGCCCGTAATCGAACGACGGAGGACGTATGACGGTGAGTGCCGAGGACTACCTGGCCGTGGTGACCGAGACGATCGGCCGGGTGGCCGCCAGCCAGCGGGAGGCGGTGGGGCGGGCCGCCGACCTGATCGCCGAGGCCGTCCGGGCCGACGGTGTGGTGCACGCGTTCGGCACCGGGCACTCGGAGGCCCTCGCCATGGAGATCGCCGGACGGGCGGGTGGTCTGGTGCCGACCAACCGGATCGCGCTCCGCGACCTGGTGCTGCTCGGCGGCGAACCGGCCGAGCGGCTCGGTCCGCTGCTGGAACGGGACCCGGCCGTCGCGCACCGCCTCTACGAGCTGGCCCCGGTGCGTCCCACCGACGTCTTCGTGCTCGCTTCGAACTCCGGGGTCAACGGCGCGATGGTGGAGTTCGCCTCGCTGGTGAAGGAGCACGGTCACGGGCTGGTGGCGATCACCTCGGTGCAGCACTCCGGCCGGATGACCTCCCGGCACCCGTCCGGGCGCAAGCTGAGCGACCTCGCCGACGTGGTGCTCGACAACGGCGCACCGTACGGTGACGCGACGCTGCCCCTGCCCGGCGGCGGCGCGGTCGGCGCGGTCTCCTCGATCACCGCGGCGCTGCTGGCGCAGCAGGTGACAGTGGAGGTGGTGGCGCGGTTGCTGGCGGCGGGGGAGCGGCCCCCGGTCTACCTGTCGGCGAACATCCCGGACGGCGACGCGCACAACAACGAGCTGGAAGCGCGGTACGCGGGCCGGATCCGACGCGGGTCCTGACACCTGCCGGCGGCCGACGTGTGTCGCCGCGATGAACGGCAGATGTCGTGAACCTGTTTCGCGCTCGGCCGGGTGGGGCATTGGCGTTGCTGCCGGCGGCCGGGACCGCCGGCAGTAGCGTCTCACCGGAGGTAGCGCGTGTCCAAGGAGACCGAGAAGCAGCGCTGGCAGCGCAACTTCGCCGACCTGCTGCAGGAGTTGCGGGTCGCCCAGACCGGCGTTCAGATCCTCTTCGCCTTCCTGCTCACCCTGCCGTTCAGTAACGGGTTCACCGAGACGACGGAGTTCCAGCGCGACGTCTACATCGTGGCGTTGCTCGCGGCGGCCGCCGCCACCGCGATGATCATCTCGCCGGTGGCGTTCCACAGGGCGTTGTTCCGGCAGGGGCGCAAGCCGGAGCTGGTCCGCTTCGCCCACCGGATGGCCACCGGTGGCCTCGCTTTCATGCTGATCGCGATGGTCAGCGCGGTGCTGCTGATCACCGACTTCGTGCTGGACCGGCCGATCGCCTTCGTGCTCAGCGCCCTGACCGGATTCTGGTTCCTCACGTTCTGGGTGGCCCTGCCATTCGCCCGACGTAACTGGGGTGAGGACGACATCGACGATGATGACGACGACCCGGACACCATCGACGGTCGCTGACCGCGCCGATCTACACGCAGCGCTACCCCTGGGTAACAACCAGGGGTAGCGTGGCGGTAGTCGCGCACGTCGACGCAGCCGCACCGAGCTTCGAGGGGGCAGCCGTGACCACGACGCAGGATGGCCGACCGGCACCGGACGGCCCCGACTCCGAAACCACCGCCGGTGCGGCCGCGCCGCTGCCCGCGGAAGCCGGGCAGGTCACCGAGAAGGAGGCCCGGCAGGTCGCCGAGGCCGCCCGGGAGTCCACCTGGGACCGACCCAGCTTCGGCAAGGAGCTGTTCCTCGGCCGGTTCCGGCTCGACCTGATCGACCCGTGGCCCCGATCCGATCCGGACGACGTGGCTCGCGCGGAGGAGTTCCTTGGTCGGTTCCGCGCCTTCCTGGCCTCCGAGGTGGATGGTGAGGCCATCGAGCGGGACGCGTCGATACCCGACTCGGTGTTCCACGGCCTGGCCGACCTCGGCGCGTTCGGCATGAAGATCGACCGGAAGTACGGCGGGCTCGGGCTGAGCAACCTGCACTACTGCCGGGCACTCATGTTGGCCGGCTCGGTCAGCCCGGCCATCGGCGCGCTGCTCTCGGCGCACCAGTCGATCGGGGTGCCGCAGCCACTGAAGATGTTCGGCACCGCCGAGCAGAAGCAACGCTTCCTGCCCCGGCTCGCCGCCGGCGAGGTGTCCGCCTTCCTGCTCACCGAGCCGGACGTCGGCTCCGACCCGGCCCGGCTGGCCACCAATGCGGAGCCGACCGAGGACGGCACCGGTTACCGGCTCAACGGGGTGAAACTCTGGGCCACCAACGGCATCGTGGCCACCCTGCTGGTGGTGATGGCCCGGGTGCCGGCCACGGAGGAACGTCGGGGCGGCATTACCGCGTTCGTGGTTGACGGCGACAGCCCCGGCATCACCGTCGAGCGGCGCAACGAGTTCATCGGCCTGCGGGGCCTGGAGAACAGCCTGACCCGGTTCCACGACGTGATCGTCCCCGCCGAGAACGTCATCGGTGGCGAGGGCAAGGGGCTGAAGATCGCCCTGACCACTCTGAACACCGGCCGGCTCTCACTGCCGGCCATGTGCGTGGGCGCCGGCAAGTGGGCGTTGAACGTGGCCCGGGGGTGGGCCGCCGACCGGGTCCAGTGGGGACGGCCGGTGGGCGAGCACGAGGCGGTCGCGCAGAAGCTCTCCTTCATCGCCGCCACCACGTACGGCATGGAGACGATGCTCGACCTCTGTTGCCTGCTCGCCGACGACGACCGCAACGACATCCGGATCGAGGCGGCACTGGTCAAGCTGTACGCCAGCGAGATGGCCTGGAAGATCGCCGACGAGCTGATCCAGATCCGGGGCGGGCGTGGCTACGAGACGGCCGACTCACTGGCCGCCCGCGGTGAACGCCCGGCCGCCGTCGAGCAGATGCTTCGCGACCTGCGGATCAACCGGATCTTCGAGGGCTCTACCGAGATCATGCACCTGCTGATCGCGCGGGAGGCGGTCGACGCCCACCTGTCGGTGGCCGGCGACATCATCGACCCGGACGCGGGGCTGGGCCGCAAGGCCCGAGCCGGCGCGCGAGCGGGCGCCTTCTACGCGAAGTGGCTGCCCACCCTCGCCGTTGGCCGAGGGCAGAGCCCTTCGGCGTACGCCGAGTTCGGCCCGCTCGCCGCGCACCTGCGCCAGGTGGAGCGTTCGTCGCGCAAGCTGGCCCGGTCGACGTTCTACGCGATGTCCCGCTGGCAGGGAAAGATGGAGCGTAAGCAGGCGTTCCTCGGTCGGGTGGTGGACATCGGCGCCGAGTTGTTCGCGATGTCCGCGGTCTGCGTCCGGGCCTCCGCCGAACGGGACAGCCGCCCGGAGAACGTCGAGCTGGCCGACCTGTTCTGCCGGCAGGCGCGGGTGCGGGTGGATGCCCTGTTCGCCGCACTCTGGGACAACACCGACTCGGTCGACACCGCCGCCGCGAAGCGCATCCTCGCCGGTCGGTACGCGGGCCTGGAGGAGGGCGTGCTCACCCCGTCCGAGGAGCTGCCCTGGGTGGCCCGCTGGTCGCCCGGCCCGTCCACCTCCGAGGACGTCCGCCGCCGCATCCCCCCGAAGCCGTAAACCGCACCCACCGGCCTGCCGCCACGCGGGCTCCCCGCCACGCGGGTCGGGCGGTGTGCGGTCAGCGGTGCGTGATCAGCGAGAGACCGCCCAGGCCAGCACTCCCGCCAGGATCAGACCGTTGAGCCCGGCCAGGGCCAGGTACGCAGCGGGTGGGATCTTCTTGCCCCGGCGGACGAAGGAGACCAGGACGGCGGCGTAGCCGAGTAGCAGGACGGCGATGACGACGAGGAAGTAGAACACCCGACGACTTTAACGACACCTTCGTCGAGCTGAACCTGCGCCCGGCGGAACGACTGCTCGTCAACCCCACCCTGTCCGGTCGATCATGGAGTTGTGGTGGGTCACAAAGCACCCGGCAAATCCCCAAACCAGGCACCACAACTCCTTGATCGACGGGGCCGGCCTGCTCGCGCTCCGCGATCTTGCACTTGCTGTCCCGACGAATGGGGCATCCCACTCATGTCGACAACCGAAACTGCAAGATCGGTGCGGCGGGGGATGCCGCAGGGGGCGTGCCGGCGGACGACCTCAGCGGCCCCGGCCGCGTAGGCCGAGTTGGCGCAGCTCCAAGGCGGCCAGGGCGTCGACCGTCGCGTCGTCACCACGCCGCCACGCCTCGGCGACGTCCGGACCGATCCGGGTCAGTTTGCCCAGTGGCTGGGTGGCCAGCGCGCGCAGGGCGAGCAGGTCCCGGCCGGCCGGCCCGGCGGCCAGCTTCGTCGCCGATCCGGCCCGGCGCATCCAGCGGACCCGCAGCGGCAGCCAGCCGAACAGCACGATGCCGAGCGGGAAGATCAGCACCGCGATGGCGAGGGCAAGGGCGAGCTGGTCGACCAACTGCTGCTGGTCGCGCCCGGCGTCGGCGAGCGACCGGGCGGCGTCGGCGGCGCGCTGGAACGGCGCGGTGAGTTCGTCACCGACCAGTGGCACCCTGCCGACCTTGCTGCCGGCGTCGCCCAGATTGTCGGCGAGCCCGCTGCCGGCGCCCTCCAACTTCTGCCCCGGCACGGCGAGCTTCTGCACCAGGTCGTGCAGCCACAACGCGCCGCGGATCGCCACGTACACCCAGGCGACGACGAGCAGGTCGGTGAGCAACTGACGGGCGGCGGTCGGAAACCGATCGGCATAGATCTTCACGCCGGCCAGCGTGCCACGAACGCCCCGCCCGGTGTAGCCGTGACGTGAGCCCGGATCGCGATCGACCACGCGCTGGTGGTCAGCGCGGGCAGGTCGGGCAGGTGCCGAAGATCTCCAGGGTGTGACTGACGTCGGCGTAGCCGTGCTGCGCGGCGACCCGATCGGCCCAGCTCTCCACGGCCGGGCCGGCCACCTCGACCGTACGCCCGCACACCCGGCAGACCAGGTGATGGTGGTGCCCCTCGCTGCACCGGCGGTAGAGGTGCTCGCCGCCCGGCGGACGCATCACGTCGATCTCACCGGCGTCGGCGAGTCCCTGGAGGGTGCGGTAGACGGTGGTCAGGCCGACCCGCTCGCCGCGCTGCCGCAGCATCGCGTGCAGGTCCTGGGCGCTGTGGAAGCCCTCCATCTCGCCCAGCAGCGCGCTCACCGCCGAACGCTGCCGGGTGTTGCGCACCGCGGCGCTGCTCTCGCTCATGATCCCTCCCCGGCGTGGCTTACCGCGTCCGCCACGATGTGCGCGACGTGCTCGTCGACCAGGCTGTAGGCGATTTCCCGGCCTCGGCGGGAGCCGCGCACCACGCCCGCTCCGCGCAACACCCGCAGGTGCTGGGAGACCAGTGGTTGTGCCGCGCCGAGCTTCTCCACCAACTCGTGCACGCACCGCTCGCCGCCGGCCAGCTCACTGACGATGGCCAGCCGAATGGGAGCGGACAGGGCGCGGAGCAGCTCGCTGGCCCCGTCGAACCCGTCGTAGCCCGTCGCGCTGGTCATCCTGCAACGGTAACCAATACCACCGACTCCGCGCTGACCAGGCTCAGCTCAGCACGACCTCGTGAGGTTCCGGTGTCGGTGCGGCGGTCGGCGTCGTCCGGCGGCGCACGACCCGCCAGACAGCGCCGGCCACGGCCACCACCAGGAACGAGGCGATCGCCACCAACACCACCGAGGCGCCCGGCGCGGTGTCCGCCGTGGCCGCCACCCAGACTCCCGAGCCGGCGGCGAAGAGCCCGAGCGCCATCGCGGCGGCCATCGTGCTGCGGAAGCCACGGGTGACCTGCTGGGCGGTGGCGACCGGCACCACCATCAACGCGCTGATCAGCAGCACGCCGACGGCCCGCATGGCGATGGTCACGGTGACCGCTGTGGCGACAGCGATCAACAGGTTCAGCGTGCGGACCGGCAGGCCGGAGACGCGGGCGTACTCCTCGTCGTGACTGACCGCGAAGAGCGCCGGCCGCAACGCGATCATCGTGACCAGGATCGCCGCGCCGAGCACCCCGATGGTGGTCAGATCGGCGGGCGAGATGGTGGTCAGCGACCCGAACAGGTAGGCGTTGAGGTTCGCGCTGGTCGCGTCGGAGAGGCCAACCAGGAGTACGCCGCCCGCGATGCCGCCGTAGAAGAGCAGGGCCAGAGCCAGGTCACCGGAGGTACGCCCACGGGCGCGGACGATCTCGATGGCGATCGCGCCGATGGTGGCGGCGATCACCGCGACCAGCACCGGCGAGCGGTTGAGCAGCAACCCCGCCCCGACGCCGGTCAGCGCCACGTGCCCCACACCATCTCCGATCAGCGCCAGCCGGCGCTGCACCAGGTAGATGCCGAGCGCCGGCGCGGCCAGGCCGATCACCAGCGCGCCGATCAGGGCGCGCTGCATGTAGGGGTACTGGAAGAGTTCCATTTCTCAGTTGCTCCACAGCCCGGCGGGCTCGTCGTAGCAGTGCGGGTGCACGTGGTCGTGGTCGGGCTCGGCGTGATGGCCGGCCGGGTCCGGCACCGCGCCGTCGTGGGCGATGCGACCCTCGTGGACGACCACGGCCCGGCTGATCACCGGTCGCAGCGGGCCCAGCTCGTGGGCGACGAGAAGCACCGTTCCGCCGTCGCCGACGAAGTCGCGCAGCGCGCCGGCGAACGCCTCCTGGCTGGCCGCGTCCACCCCGGCGGTGGGCTCGTCGAGAACCAGCAGCTCCGGCTGGCCGGCCAGGGCGCGGGCGATCAGGGTGCGCTGCTGCTGGCCGCCGGAGAGCGTGGACACCGGGTCACCGGCCCGGTCGGCGAGACCGACAGCGCCCAGCGCGGCGTCGACGGCAGACCGGTCGGCTCGACCCGGTGGACGCAGCACCCCCCGACGGGCCAGCCGGCCGGAGGCCACCACCTCGCGGACGGTCGCCGGTACGCCGCCGCCGGCGCCCAGGCGCTGCGGGACGTACCCGATGCGTGCCCACTGCCGGAACCGGCGCAACGGCCGGTCGAAGAGGGTGACCGAGCCGGCGCTGATCGGCACCAGCCCGAGCACGGCGCGGATCAGTGTGGACTTGCCCGAGCCGTTGGCGCCGAGGATCGCGACCACCTCACCGGCGGTCACTGTGAGCGAGATGTCCCGGAGCACGGGGCGGCCGTCGTAGCCGACCACCCCGTGCTCGACGGTGATGACAGGTGAGGTCACGAGCAGCTCAAGGCCGTCTGCAGGGTCCGCAGGTTGGTGCGCATCACCGAAAGGTAGTCCCCGTTGCTGCCGGCGGCGAGCCCTTCGATCGGGTCGAGCACGGCGGTCTTCGCGCCGACCTGACCGGCGATGGTCTCGGCCACCTTCGGACTGACCAGGGTCTCGAAGAAGATCGTGGTGGCCTGGTGCTCCTTGGCCTCCTCGATCACGTGCGCGAGACGCTGCGGCGAGGGCTCGACGTCCGGGCTCAGCCCGGTGATCCCGACCTGGTCGAGCTGGTAGCGGTCGGCGAGGTAGCCGAACGCGGCGTGGCTGGTCACGATCTCCCGCCGCTGGCAGGTCGCCAGACCGTGCTTGAACTCGCCGTCCAGGGTCGTCAGGTCGGCGCGCAGGGCTGCCGCCCGGGAGGTGTAGTCGGCGGCGTGGTCCGGGTCGGCCTTGCCGAGCCGCTGGGCGAGCTGGTCGCCGATGCCGGCCAGCCGGGTCGGGTCGAGCCAGACGTGCGGGTCCTTGCCGCCGCTCTCCTCGGCGTGCCCTTCCTCGCCTTCGTGGTCGTGCCCGCCGGCGGACGCGTCCAACAGCGGCTGCACGCTGGTCACGTCGAACGCCCGGTCGCCGCCGTTCTGGGCCACGGCGTCGTCCACCGCCGGCTGGAACCCCTTGAGGTAGACGATCAGCTCAGCGTCGCTGACCTCGCCGACCTGGCTCGGGTTGAGTTCCAGGTCGTGCGGCTCGGCGCCGGGCTTGGCCAGGTTGGTGACCCGGACCGCGTCGCCGCCGATCCGTTCGGCCAGGAACTGGAGGGGGTAGAACGCTGCCACCACGTCGACTCGCTGGGGGTCGGCGCCGGCGGCACCGCCGGTGGAGCAGCCGGCCCCGGCGCCCAGGGCGAGGAGGGCGGTCGCGGCGGCCAGGACACGGTACGTGGCGCGGTTGGTCATGTCGTCAACTGTCCGTGGCAACGATAATGATTGTCAAAAACGCATGATTGCATGTCAGAGGAGCTTCGCGAGGCCCACCGCCACCAGCAGGGTGAGCATCACCAGTCGGATCAGCCGGGTCTGCGGCGCCTGAACCGCCCAGGTCGTCGCCAACAGGGCGACCAGGACCCCGGCGAGCGCGAGCGTGAGCAGCCCGCCGATCACCCCGGGCGTGAAGAACGCCACCAGCACCACCACCAGGGTGAGCAGGAACACCGACGTCGGGTTCGCCCCGGCCAACCGGGCGAGCAGAGGGCGCTGCGTACGCTGCATCCCACAGACTCTACGAGGAGGAACCCCCGGTGCTGGTGACCAACCGGTTCGTGGTCGACGTCGATGCCGCCGACGGCTTCACCGAACGGGCGCACGCCGCCCTCACCGCGCTGGCCGCCCGGCCCGGTTACCTGCGCGGTCAACTGGTCCGGGCGCTGGACGACCCCCGGCACTGGTCACTGGTCACCGAATGGGAGTCGGTCG
Source organism: Micromonospora sp. NPDC048843 (assembly GCF_040649965.1). Classification (NCBI taxonomy): domain Bacteria; kingdom Bacillati; phylum Actinomycetota; class Actinomycetes; order Micromonosporales; family Micromonosporaceae; genus Micromonospora; species Micromonospora sp. NPDC048843. The sequence goes on along the minus strand of NZ_JBEZGJ010000089.1, from coordinate 3,699 downwards.
GCACGTACCGGCGGGCGCTGGGCGCCTTCGAGGTCAAGGTCAGCGCCGTGCCGCTGCTCGCTGAGTCCGTCGACGAGCCCTCCGCCTACGAGGCGCTGGCCACCGCCGCCCCCGGTGGGGCCGTGGTCGTCGCCGAGAGTGATCGGGCTGCGGGTCCTTACCGCTGAGCCGCCGGACACTACGCTGCTCCTATGACCGCACCCGCCCCGCCACCCGGTCCCGGGGTGGCTCCGCCGTTCGCCGCGCCGCCCACCGAGGGCCGCCGGACTCGGCTCTGGATCGGCCTCGGCGTCGGCGCGCTCGCCGTGGTGCTCTGCTGCGGCGGGGGTGGCACCGCCGTCGTCGGCCTGGCCGTCAGTGGAGTCCAGGCGATCCGGGAACAGGCCCGCACCGTGACCGGCGACTACTACCAGGCGCTGGTCGAGCGGAACTACGGGCGGGCGTACGACCAGCTCTGCGACGACGCGCAGCGGCGTGAGTCCCGGCCGGAGTTCGAGCGGCGCGCCGCCGCCGAACCGCAGGTGACAGCGTTCCGGGTGGGTGAGGTGGACACCACCTACCTGACCGTGCCGGTCGACGTGACCCTCGACGGCGGCGACCGGGATCGGCAACAGGTCAGCCTCGGGCAGGACGGGCAGACCGGCGGCGTGGAGGTCTGCGAGGTCAGCTGACCCGTCCCCGGTATTCTGCTGGGCTCGGGGGGACGGTGGTCGTACCGTTGTCCCGAACCGACCGTTCCATCCACATCTCGCCCCCGCCGACCGCCAGCCGGCGTAGGAGGAAACATGCCAGCCGACCGTATCGACGCCGTCGTCAGCCTCGCCAAGCGCCGAGGCTTCGTCTTCCCCTCCAGTGAGATCTACGGAGGCACCCGATCGGCGTGGGACTACGGCCCGCTCGGCGTGGAACTCAAGGAGAACGTCCGCCGGCAGTGGTGGAAGACGATGGTCCAGCAGCGCGACGACGTCGTCGGCCTGGACTCCGCGGTGATCCTTTCCCGCAAGGTGTGGGAGGCGTCCGGCCACATCGCCGAGTTCGTCGACCCGCTCACCGAGTGCCAGTTCTGTCACAAGCGGTTCCGGGCGGACCACCTGGAAGAGGCGTACGCCGAGAAGCACGGCAAGCCGCTCACCTCGCTGGCCGAGCTGAACTGCCCCAACTGCGGCAACAAGGGCACCTTCACCGAGCCGAAGATGTTCAACGGCCTGATGAAGACCTATCTGGGCCCGGTGGAGAGCGACGAGGGGCTGCACTACCTGCGCCCGGAGACCGCACAGGGCATCTTCGTCAACTACAAGAACGTCGAGACGGTCGCCCGCAAGAAGCCCCCGTTCGGCATCGCGCAGACCGGTAAGTCGTTCCGCAACGAGATCACCCCTGGCAACTTCATCTTCCGGACCCGCGAGTTCGAGCAGATGGAGATGGAGTTCTTCGTCGAGCCGGGCAGCGACGAGCAGTGGCACGAGTACTGGCTCCAGGAGCGCTGGAACTGGTACCTCGACCTCGGCCTCTCGGCGGACAATCTGCGGCTGTTCGAGCACCCCAAGGAAAAGCTGTCGCACTACTCGAAGCGGACTGTGGACATCGAGTACCGCTTCCAGTTCGGTGGCACCGAGTTCGCCGAGCTTGAGGGTGTCGCCAACCGCACCGACTTCGACCTCTCCACGCACAGCAAGCACTCCGGCGTCGACCTGTCGTACTTCGACCAGGGCAAGAGTGAGCGCTGGATGCCGTACGTCATCGAGCCGGCCGCGGGTCTGACCCGCGCGGTGCTCGCCTTCCTGCTGGAGGCTTACGACGAGGACGAGGCGCCGAACACCAAGGGCGGCGTGGACAAGCGCACAGTGATGCGGTTCGACCCGAGGCTCGCCCCGGTCAAGGTGGCGGTGCTGCCGCTGTCCCGCAACGAGGCGCTGTCGCCCAAGGCCAAGGACCTCGCGACGCTGCTGCGCAAGCGCTGGGTGGTGGAGTTCGACGACTCGCAGGCGATCGGGCGTCGCTACCGCCGGCAGGACGAGATCGGCACCCCGTTCTGCGTCACTGTCGACTTCGACACCCTGGACGACAACGCGGTGACGGTGCGCAACCGGGACACCATGGCCCAGGAACGCGTCTCCCTGGACCAGGTCGAGCGCTACCTGATCGAGCGTCTCCCCGGCTGCTGAGACTCTGCGCACGGGGCCCCGGCCGACGCGATAAGCGCCGGTCGGGGCCCCGTACACTTGTCCGGTGACTGCCTCGACCGTGCCCGCGCTGCGCCCGCTGACTCTTGGCCAGCACCAGGTGTGGCCGCCGGTCGTGCTCGCGCCGATGGCCGGGATCACCAACATCGGGTTCCGTCGGCTCTGCCGAGAGCAGGGTGGCGGCATCTACGTCTGCGAGATGATCACCACTCGGGCGCTGGTCGAGCGCAACCCGAAGACGCTGCGGATGATCGCGTTCGGCGACGACGAGAAGCCCCGCAGTCTCCAGCTCTACGGCACCGATCCGGAGATCACCGCCGCCGCCGTGCGGATCGTCGTCGAGCGCAACCTGGCCGATCACATCGACCTCAACTTCGGCTGCCCGGTCCCCAAGGTCACCCGGCGTGGCGGCGGCGCGGCGCTACCGTGGCGGCGCCGGCTCTTCGCGCGACTCGTGCGGGCCGCGGTGGCCGCCGCGTCACCGGCCGGGGTGCCGGTCACTGTCAAGATGCGCAAGGGCATCGACGACGACCACCTGACGTACGTCGAAGCCGGGCTCGCCGCCCAGGAGGCCGGCGTGGCAGCGGTGGCCCTGCACGGGCGCACGGCGGCGCAACGCTACTCGGGCACCGCCGACTGGGACGCGATCGCCACCCTGAAGCAGGCCCTCGACGTGCCGGTGCTCGGCAACGGCGACATCTGGGAAGCCGACGACGCACTGCGCATGGTGGCCCACACTGGCGTCGATGGTGTGGTCATCGGGCGCGGCTGCCTGGGTCGACCGTGGCTCTTCGCCGATTTGGAGGCCGCCTTCAACGGTCGGACGGAGCGGCGGCTGCCCACCCTCGGCGAGGTGGCGGTGACCATGCGCCGGCACGCCGAGCTGCTTGTCGACCAGTTCTCAGCCGGCGCCCGCAACCCGGCGCGCGGCGAACGAGACGGCTGCACCGACTTCCGCAAGCACGTCGCCTGGTACCTCAAGGGCTTCCCGGTCGGCGGCGAGCTGCGGCGCTCGCTGGCGATGATCGAAAGCCTGGCCCAGCTCGACGACCTGCTCGGCAAGCTCGACCCGGCGGAGCCGTTCCCGATGGCCGCCCTCGGGCAGCCGCGCGGGCGTACCAACTCGCCCGGCAAGGTCTTCCTGCCGGAAGGCTGGCTGGCCAGCCGAGACGACGACACCGTCCCCGAGGGCGCCGAGATGGACGACTCCGGCGGCTGAGCCCCTGGCCGGTCGAGCAGAGACGCCCCGCGAACATCCCCTACGAACGCGGTCCTGGTGCAGAGGCTGGGCATATGAGTTCGGCGCCCTATCGAGCTGATGTCGTTAACGAATCACCCGCTCGGCCTTGCTCGGCCTTGCCTTGCTCGGCCTTGCCTGGCCCGGCCTTGCCTGGCCCGGCCTTGCCTGGCCCGGCCTTGCCTCCGCGCACCGGGTGGGCTGCGCCCACGGGCAGCGGGTGTGGAAGCGGCAGCCGGACGGCGGGTTGGCCGGCGACGGCAGGTCACCGGCGAGCAG
>NZ_JBEZGJ010000088.1:0-30109 GCF_040649965.1 Micromonospora sp. NPDC048843 | reverse complement strand
GGCGGTCGAGCCAGCGCTGGAGGGCTGCGCGGGGGTCGTCGGTGGTGGGGTCCTGTGGATCAGCCAGGCCCCGGAGCGCCGGCGGGCGGGCCCGGCGGCGGGGTCGGACCGGGCGCAGCCGGCGCCGCGGGGTGACGGCGACGAACCAGGAGTACGCCCACAGCGGCGAGCAGCAGCAGGAGGAGGACACCGCCGACGACCAGCAGCCAGGGGAATCCGCCGTCATCCTCCTCGCCGGCGGCAACCGGCGAGGTGGACGGTCGTGGTGGCGCCTCGGCCACGGCCCGCAGCTCGGCTGGCTTCTCCTGGTTGGGATCGACCTTCCAACTGACCGAACGGCCGTTGACGGTGCCATTGCTGTCGATCACCCGGCCGGGAAATGTCACCGAGATCTCGAACGACATGAGCTTGAGGAACGCCTGTTGGTTTTGCGGATTCTGCTCCGCAACCTTTCCGCCATATTTCTTGGGATCGAGCGGCAGCGTGAAGCGGTAAAGATCACCGTCCCGGACCAGTTTCACGCTCTCGGTGTCGAAACCGGCCAGCGGCGCCTTGCGATAACTGATCTGGGAGCCGTAGAAAGTGTCGTCCTGGTAGAGGGTTTCCTCGCCGGCCGGTAGGGCGGGGATGTTCTGCCGCAACTCCGCGAAGGCGACCGGGAGGTTCTTGTTGCGGCCGCTCAGCACCGACTTCTGGGCCGTCAGCAGGAGCTGCCCGTCGACAGTGTCGTCGGCGTTGACGGTCAACCCCATGTTGAGTTGCATGCAGCCGCTCAGCGCGGCGAGAAGAAGGAGGCACACCGCGACGCGGAGTGCCCTACCGCGGTTGACTCTCCTGTTCATGGGGTCAGTGTGTGTGATCGCTTTCACTATCAGCAGTCAGCGATCGGTCACAACGAAGTCGCCGATTGTACCGGCGCACTGTCGCCTTTGATTAGCCCCGACGACGACCCGATTGACTATTCTGGAGCTTTGGGGTCACGACGGTTCCTCGCCGGCCGTAGTCTGGTCGGATGAGAATTGTCGCGTGCGTCCTGCTGGTAGATCCCGACGGGCAGCTGCTGTTGCAGCTGCGCGACGGCGACGCGACGCACCACCCGAACGTGTGGGGGCTGCCCGGCGGCCACGGCGAGCCGGGGGAGACGCCGGAGCAGACCGCCGAGCGGGAGTTGTTGGAGGAGACCGGCCTGCGGGCCGACGGGCCACTGCAACCGGTCGCCGTGCAATCGCTGCCCGAGCTTGCCCGGGTCAAGCACTACTTCCTCGGAAGCACCAGGGCCCGGCAGGAGGACGTGGTGCTCGGCGAGGGCGCCGCGATGCTCTTCGTCCCCGGTGCCGAAGTGCTCGACGGTCGTCAGTGGACGCCGGGCACAGTGGAGGTGCTGACCGAGTTTCTCGCCTCCGCGGAGTACGCCGCACTGGCCACCGGCCGGATCGCTGGGCCGGCTCAGCCCGCCGGTGGTCGCCAGTCCGCGTAGCGGGCCATGCTGCGCAGGGCGACCCTGCCCGGGGTGAGTCGCAACGCGATGGTCCGCATCGCGAAGGCAATCGGGTTGTGCAGCTGCTGTCCGAACCGCCCAGCGATGTAGGAGGCACGGGCGACGGACTGACTGCGCCCTCGACGCTGCTCGTCGTACGCGGCCAAGGCGGCCGGCACTTCCTCGGCGCCGCTGGCGCAGACCGCGCCGAGCACCACCGCGTCCTCGATCGCCTGGCCGGCGCCCTGCCCGAGGTTGGGTGTCATCGGATGGGCGGCGTCGCCGAGCAGCGCCACCCGGCCCCGCACGTACGAGGGCAGCGGCTCGGCCAGGTAGTGGATGTCGTTGCGCAGCACGACGTCGGGTGGGGTTGCCGCGAGAAGCGCCGGGATGGGGTCGTGCCATCCGCCGAAGCGCTCCCGCACTGCCGCCAGCTCGTTGGGGGCGTGGCCGCCGGGCGGGGCGTTCAGCGCGCCGTACCAGTAGAGCTGGCCGTCGCCGATCGGCACCATGCCGAACTCGGCTCCCGGCCCCCAGGTGATGGCGGCCGGGATCGGATCGGGGAACGCGATGGCCGCCCGCCACGTCGTCGATCCGGCGTACACCGGGCCGGGGTGTTGCGGCCAGAGCTGGGCGCGGACCCGGCTGCGCAGGCCGTCGGCGCCGACCACCAGATCGGCGGTGAGGGTGTGGGGGCCGTCCGGCCCCTGGTAGCGCACCTCGGCGTGGTCCGGGCCGGACTCGACGTGCTCCACCACGGCGTTGGTGTGCAGGGACGACGCCGGCAGAGCCTCGCGCAGGATGCGGTGCAGCGTGGCCCGGTGCACGCCGAGCGCCGTGGTGCCCAGCTGCCTGATCATCTCCGAGGCGTCCACCCGGGACAACCAGCGCCCGTGCCGGTTGCGGATCCCGCCGGGCGCCTCACCGTGCCCACCGCGGCGCAGGGCCGGACCGAGGTCGAGGGCGTCCAGCGCGCGCACGGCGTTGGCCATCAGGCTCAGGCCGGCGCCGACCTCGCGCATCTCGGGGGCGCGCTCCAGCACTGTGACCCGCCACCCGTGCCGGTGCAGGGCGAGCGCCGCGCTCAGCCCGCCGATGCCGGCGCCCACCACCACCGCGTGTGAGTCGTCCATGTCGATCCTCCTTCTACACCTGTAGAAGAGTGATACTACCTCCGGACCACCAGGAGGGAGAAGTGCCATGACGGCGCGGGTGAACCGGATCGCGACACTGTCCGACGCGGCCATCGAACTGATCGCCGACGGTGGCATGCGAGCCCTGACCCACCGGGCGGTCGACGGCCGCGCCGGTATGCCGCCAGGCACCACCTCCGCGTACCTGCGGACCCGGCAGGCGCTGATCGAGGCGGTCGTCGGACGGCTCGCCGAACGGGACCGGGCCGACCTTGCCGCGTACGACCTGCCGACCGGCCCGCCAACCCCGACGTCCGCCCCCCGGCTCGACAGCGGCGACCTCGACGCCCTCGCGGCCGGTGTCGCCGAGGTGCTCGACCGCTGGTTGAGCACCGGACGCAGCCGGAGCCTCGCCCGCTACGCCTGCCTGCTGGAGGCGGTGCACCGGCCCGAGCTGCGCGGCATCCTGCAACACGGCACCGGCCTTCGGGTGCAGGCCCGGGATCTGCTGACCCGGGCCGGAGCCACCGACCCCGACCGGCAGGGCGACCAGTTCGTGGCGTTCGTGGACGGGCTGCTCTTCGACCGGCTGGCCGGCGCGGGCGCGCTCAGCGCCCCACAGCCCGGCACCACGGCCAGCCGCGCCGACCTGAGCGCCGCCGTCCGTACGCTGCTGCGAGCCCTCACCGGAAGCTGACCCGCCCGGCGTCGGTCGGCGAGTGGGCCGTCAGGCCTGACGGTGTGTGGGCCTGACGGTGTGTGGGCCTGGCTGCGTGCGGACCCGACGGTGTGTGGGCCTGGTGATGTGCGGGCCTGGCTGGGTGCGGGCCCGTCTGCGCGCTGGCACCCGGGCGGGTCGCGAGCAGCCCGGTGATCAGGTCCGCCGCGTGATGGGAGACGATCGCCCCGAGATGCCGTGGGCCGCCGGCATGGCGTCGTGGGCCGGCCCTTTGGAGCTGAACTGTTTGCGACATCGCGCCTGATGCCGTGGGCCGCCGGCATGGTGTCGTGGGCCGGCCCTTTGGAGCTGAATCGTTTACGACATCGCGCCTGATTCGTCTACGGCATCAGCTCCAAAGGGCGAGCGGACAGGGTGCTGCGGTGAGCTGGCGGTGTGCCGGGGTGAGCTGGTGGCGGGTGTGGTGAGCTGGGGCCGGGGCCGGGGCCGGGGCCGGGGTCGGGGTCGGGGTCGTGGCGGCGGGCCGGGCGGCGTGGGTGGGTGGGGGAGGTTGGGCGATGGTGCGGTTCAGGGGCCTGCGGACTGCCGGCGGGCGGTTGCGGCACGGCTGGCGGCCGGTGCTGGAGGCGACCGTCGCGGCGACCGTGGCCTGGCTGCTGGCCACCCGGCTGCTCGGGCACCCGCAGCCCTTCTTCGCGCCGGCCGCCGCGTTGATCGTCCTCGGGCAGGCCCGGGGGCAGCGCATTCGCCGGGCCGTCGAGGTCATCCTCGGGGTCGCCGCCGGGGTGCTCGTCGCCGACCTGGTGGTGCAGGCGCTCGGCCCGGGCAGCACCTGGACGGTGTTCACAGTCATCCTGCTCACCGTCCTCCTCGCGGTGGCCTTCGGCGCCACCGGCGTGACGCTGGTGCAGGCGGCGGTCTCCGCGCTCTACCTGGTGGTGGTCGCACCACCGGACGGCTCGTTGGTGCCGTTCCGCTTCGTCGACGCGCTGGTCGGCGGCGCGGTAGCCCTCGCGGCCAGCCTGCTGGTCGACGCCCGGCATCCCCTCGCGCCGCTGGTCGCCGAGGTACGGCGGACCTTCGACGAGTTGGCCGGGCTGCTCGGCGGGATCGCCGACGCGCTGGACGGCCGCGACGAGCCGGCTGCGGTCGCCGCGCTGCGGCAGGCGCGGGGGATGGACGCCCGGGTGGACGGGCTGCGCGACGGTGTGCTGGCCGCCGGTGAGGCGCTGCGGCTCAACGTCCGTCGACGTCGGCACATCGGTCGGCTGCGCTCGGTGGACGAGTCGATCCGGCAGATCGACTACGCGGTTCGCAACGTCCGGGTGCTGGCCCGTGCGGGCGTGACCCTCAGCCGGCTGCACACTCCGGCCCCACCCGAGCTGGGCGCCGCCCTGCGGTCACTGGCCGAGGCGGTCCGTCAGGCCGGCGCCGCCCTCGCCGCGGACCTGAACGGGCAGGAGGAGACCGCCGACCGACACGCCACCCGGGCCGACGAGTCGGCGTTGGCAGCGGTGCACGCCGCCGGGCAGCTCTTCGGTCCCACGCAGACCCTTCCTCTAGCGATGATCATCGGTCAGGTTCGGGCCACGGCCATCGACCTGCTGCGCGGCGTCAACCCGGAGGACGACGCCGCCGTCCTCGCCCGCGTCGACGACGCCCTCGGCCTCCCGCCGGTCTGACGTCCGCACCGCTCAACGGTGGTTCTCAGCCCGTGGAGGATGGGCGGTGAGCCAGGCGATGGCGGAATCGCGGATCGGGGCGGGGATCTCGTGGCCGCCGGGGAACTCCTGGTAGGTCACGTCGTAGCCGAGGTCGTGCAGGTGCGGGACGAGACGGCGGCTGCACACGTCGATGGGCAGCACCCGGTCGTCGACGCCGTGTGAGATGAAGATCCGTGGCCGGCCGTGGGTGACCGGTGGCGCGGCGAAACCGGGGGAGAAGGCCAGCACCGCGTCGACCAGATCCCCGTTCGCCAGGCCCAGCGACAGCGCGTACGAGGCGCCGTCGGAGAAGCCGCCGACCGTCACGTCGGCCACCGGGTAGGTGTCGAAGACGGTCGCCAACAGCCCGTCGATGCGCCCCACGTCCGCCCCGAAGCCGCCGGCGATCAGGTCCCAACTGGCCGCCGACGAGTCCGGCGCGACCAGCAGCAGGTGCTGCGCGTCCGCTACCGGCAGCAGCAGGTCCAGCCCCTGTCGCGCCGAACCGCCCGCACCGTGCAGGAGCAGCACCAACCGGTACGCCGAACGGTCGGTCGCGCGCTCCGGGGCGTACCCCAGGGCCAGTCGGTCACCGTCGGGGCCGGTCATCGGCACCAGCCCGGTGCGGCCCGGCGCCACCGGCGGGTGGCGGCGGGCGGTCAACCGGCCGTCCCGGGGGCTCGGCGCCGGGTCCCAGTGCGACGGCGCGGAGTCGGACACGGGTCGGCGCTCCTCACGGTGGACGAAAGGTCCGACGCGGTTACCCGGCCCGTACGGGGTTAACCGTCAGCGTGCTCGATCGAGCGTCGACTCAGGCGCTGGCCCGCGCCACCAGGGCGGACGGGAACAGGGTCACCGGCGCCGCCGGGCGCCCGTCCAGCAGGGCGGTGGCCGCGGCGACGGCGATCCGCCCCACCGGGTGACTCGCCGTGGTCAGCGCCGGGGCGGTCATCCCGGCCAACGGAATGTCGTCGAAGCCGGCCACCGCTACGTCGCCGGGCACCCGCGCACCGGCGTCGCGCAGGCCCGCGATCACCCCGAGCGCTGTGTCGTCGCTGATCGCGTAGATCGCGTCGATGTCCGGCCAGCGGCGCAGCGCCTCGCCGGCCGCCGTCCGGCCGCGCGCCGCCCGGAAGTCCCCGGGCAGTATCCGCTCCGGTAGGCCGGCCTCGGCCATGAGTCGGCGGTACGTCTGCACCGGGCGTTGCGCGCAGGGCAGCCACCGGGGGCCGGTCACCATGGCGATCCGGCGGCGACCCGAGGCGTACAGATGGCGAAGCACCTCTTCGGAGCCGGCGGCGTTGTCGACGTCGAACGACGGCACTGTCGCCGAGCCGACGCCGATCGAGACCACCCGACCGCGTAGCGACCGGGGCACCGCAGCCAGCAACTCCTCGGTGGTGTTGACCAGGATCACCCCGCACACGCTGCGATCCCCGTCGAGTTGGTCGAGGCTGCGGGGGTCGCCGAACGGCAGCCAGTACAGCGCCACCCCGACACCGGCGGGCGTGCACACCCGGGCGGCCGCGCCGACCACCTGGTGCACGTACGGGTCGTCCAGCACCGCGGCGCTGGTGCCCAGAACGGCCACCACCAGGCGTACGCCGCCGCCGCTGACCAACGCGCGGGCTGCGGGATTGGGCACGTAGCCGAGCTGGTCGACGGCTGCCGTGACCTGCTTGCGGGCGGCCGGCGAGGCGAACCCCGTGCCGGCGATCACCCGCGACGCCGTGGACCGGGACACCCCGGCGACCCGGGCCACGTCCTCGAGGGTGGCCGCTCGGTGTGCCGCTGTCGTCATCGTCGCCTCCCGCGGCGGCCCGTCCGGTCGGACCAACGCCTGCTCACATCATGCCCCGGCCGGACCAGCAGCGGTAAGGGGCGGTTCCCGGTTGTGGTGGTAGCGCTCTCAGGTGTGCGATCGTGCCAGGAGATCACCCCGAGAAAGAGGACCTACCCCCGTGAGCGCCCCCACCAGTCGACCCGTAGCCCCGGACACCGCATCGCCGACTCTGCGGACGGTGCGGCTCGCCCGCAACGGCGTCGCCGTCACCTTCACCCTCAACGGGCTGGCCGTCGGCAGCTGGTTCTCCCGCGTCCCGGCGGTCCGTGAGGCGTTGGACCTCTCCGCCGGCCGACTCGGGTTGCTGCTGCTGGCGATGAGCGTCGGCGCGCTGCTCGCCATGCCCACCTCCGGCCTGCTCGCCCAACGGTTCGGTGCGGCCCGCACCGTCACCATGGCCACAGTTCTGGTCGCGGTCGGCCTGAGCGTGGCGGGGCTGGGCGCCACGATGACCGGGTCGTTCGCCATCGTCGCCCTGGGACTGGTCGCTCTCGGCTACGGCTCCGGCGCCTGCGACGTGGCGATGAACGTCGAGGGCGCGGCTGTGGAACGGCGGCTGGGCCGTACGATCATGCCCCGCTTCCACGCCGGGTGGAGCCTCGGTTCGGTGGCCGGAGCGGCGCTGGGTGCCGGGGCGGCCCGGTTCGACGTGTCGGTCGGCGCGCATCTCGTCGCGGTGGCGGTGGTCGTGTTGGCCGGCACCGCACTCGCCGCCCGGACGTTCCTGCCCGTGGGCAGTGATCACACCGGCGACCCTGCGGACGCCACCCCCGCCGCCCGCCGCCGGGCGCAACTCGCCGCCTGGCGTGAGCCGCGCACCCTGCTGATCGGGCTGTTCGTGCTGGTGGCGGCGTTCACCGAGGGCGCCGCAAACGACTGGCTGGCCGTGGCTTTCATCGATGGGCGGGACCTGAGCGAGGCCGCCGGCGCGGCGGTCTTCGCGGTCTTCGTGGTGGGCATGACCGTCGGACGCACCGTCGGCACCATCGCGCTGGACCGGTGGGGTCGGGTGCCGGTGCTCAGCGGCACCATCGGCCTCGCTGTGGTCGGCGCCGGCCTGGCCGTGTTGGCGGGCTCCGGGCCGGTGGCCGTCATCGGCGTCGCACTGTGGGGCCTGGGTGCGTCGCTGGGCTTCCCGGTCGGGATGAGCGCGGCGGCCGACGACGAGGCCCACGCGGCGGTGCGGGTGAGCGTGGTCGCGGTGATCGGCTACACCGCGTTCCTCGGTGGCCCGCCGCTGCTGGGGCTGGTCGGCGACGAGGTCGGCACCCTACGCGCGCTGCTGGCGGTGCCGCTGCTGCTGCTGCCGACCCTGCTGCTGGTGCCGGTGCTGCGCCCGCCGCACTCCGCTGAAACTGCTCCGTCGGTAGCTAAGAACTAACCCACCTCGCCGCCGGGGCGGTGCGGGTGCGCGGCCGACTGCGCCGCGCACCCGCACTGGTTACGGTCGCCGTCTCAGGCCCGCACGACGTGCACGACGATCTCCTGACCGTCGCCCACCGTGCCGGAGAACCCCTCCGACAACGCGTTCACGATCGTCAGCTGGAGCGCGAGAGTCTCGTGCGCGATGAGCTTCTGATGCGTGGAGATCGCCGCCGCGACATCCGGAGGCGCGGCGATCGACACCGTGATCCGGTCGGAGACCTCGAAGTCGGCGTCGCGGCGGGCCTGCTGGATGATGCGGACGACGTCGCGTGCGACGCCCTCGGCTGCCAGCTCGGGCGTGATCTCGGTGTCCAACGCGATCGTCGCGCCGCGCTGGGACTCCACTACCCAACCAGTGCGCGGCACCTCCGTGATCAGGATGTCGTCCAGGCCCACCTCGACCTGCGCACCGTCGACCGACAGTGGATACGTCCCGTTCGCCCGGACCCCGTCGACCAGGTCCCGGGGGGTCACGGCGGCGATCGCCTTCGCGACGTGCTGGGTGCGGTTGCCGAACCGGCGGCCCAGGGTCCGGAAGTTGGCTTTGACCTGCACGTCGATGACCCCGCTCTGTGCATCGAGCGGCTGGAGGACCTTGACGTTCAACTCGTCGCCGATGTCGTCCAGCAACGCCTGCGGGAGGACGGTGCCGGCCGGCAGCCCCACGAGCGCCCGGCTCAACGGCTGGCGGATCCGCAGGCTGCTCGCCTTACGCGCGGACCGGCCCGCCTCGGCCAATGCCCGCGCCGTGGCCACCTGGGACGACAACTCCGTGCTGATCACTGTCGTGTCGGCTGTGGGCCAGGTCGCCAGGTGCACCGACTCGGGGGCCGACTCGGCACCGCGCCGGACGACCTGCTGCCACACCTCCTCCGTGACGAAGGGGATGAACGGCGCCAGTAGCCGGGTGAGGATGTCGAGGCACTCGTACAGGGTGGTGAGGGCATCGGGGTCGCCCTCCCAGAAACGCTGCCGCGACCGCCGTACGTACCAGTTCGACAGGTCGTCGATGAAGTCGGCGAGCAGTCGGCCGGCGCGCGCCGTGTCGTAGTTCTGCATCCGTTCGTCGACGGCGGCCGCGAGGGCGTGGACCTCGCCGACGATCCACCGGTCCAACACCGGTCGCTGGGCGACCGGCTGCGCCAGATGCGGCGCCCACGTCGAGTTCGCCGCGTAGAGGGAGAAGAACGCCGCGGTGTTCCAGTAGGTCATCAACACCTTGCGGACGATCTCGTCGAGTGGGCCGGGCCCGATCCGGCGCGGCGACCACGGTGAGCCGGAGCAGGCCATGAACCAGCGCACCGCGTCCGCGCCGTGCGTGTCCATCAACGGGATCGGCAGCAGGATGTTGCCCAGGTGCTTGCTCATCTTGCGGCCGTCCTCGGCCAGGATGTGCCCGAGGCAGACGACGTTCTCGTACGGGGACCGGTCGAAGACCAGCGTGCCCACCGCCATCAGCGTGTAGAACCACCCCCGCGTCTGGTCGATCGCCTCGCAGATGTACTGAGCCGGGTAGGTGCGCTCGAAGATCTCCTTGCTACCCGGCACGTGGGGGTAGCCCAACGACGCGAACGGCATCGCCCCGGAGTCGTACCAGGCGTCGATCACCTCGGGGACCCGGGTGGCGATCAGACCGCAGTCCGGGCAGGCGAAGGTGATCTCGTCGACGTACGGGCGGTGCGGATCCAGCTCGGACAGGTCGGCGCCGGTCAGCTCCCCGAGCTCCGTACGGGAACCAACAGCGGTGATGTGGTTGTCAGGGCATCGCCACAGCGGCAGCGGGGTGCCCCAGTACCGGGAGCGGGACACCGCCCAGTCGATGTTGTTCTTCAGCCAGTCGCCGTAGCGGCCGTGTTTGATGTGCTCCGGGAACCAGTTGGTGTTCTCGTTCTCCCGCGTCAGCTCGTCACGGACCTCGGTCGTCCGGATGTACCAGGACGGCTGCGCGTAGTACATCAGCGGCGTGTGACACCGCCAGCAATGCGGGTACGGGTGCTCGAACGGCTCATGCCGGAACAACCGACCAGACTGCCTGAGACGGTCGATGAGCAACGCGTCGGCGTCCTTGAAGAACACACCACCGACCAGGTCGATGCCGTCGTCGAACCTCCCGTTCGGGGCGACCGGGTTGACCAGCGGCAACCCGTAGGCGCGGCAGACGGCGAGGTCGTCCGCGCCGAAGGCCGGCGCCTGGTGCACCAGACCGGTGCCGTCCTCGGTCGTCACGTACTCCGCGAGGACCACCCGGTGCGCGTCCGGGATGTCCACCAGGTCGAACGGCCGCTCGTACCGCAAACCCTCAAGGGCCGACCCCGGCACTGTCGCCAGGATCTCCGCCTCGTCGCCGAGGACCCGCTGGGTCAGTGGTTCGGCGACGACGAATGTGCCCTCGCCGGTGCGGGCCAGGGCGTACGTCACTGTGGGGTGGACGGCGACGGCGGTGTTGGACACCAGGGTCCACGGGGTGGTGGTCCAGATCAGCAGGTCGACACCGCTGTGTCCGGCCACGTCCCCGCGCACCGGAAACCGCACGTACACGGAGGGGTCGGTGACGGTCTCGTACCCCTGGGCCACCTCGTGGTCGGACAGGGTCGTGCCGTCGCGGGTGCAGTACGGAGCGACCCGGAAGTCCTCCACCAGTCGCCCGCCGTCGTGGATCTGCTTCAGTGACCACCAGACGCTGTCCACGTACTCCGGGGACATGGTCTGGTACGGATGCTCCAGGTCGATCCAGTAACCCATCCGCTCGCTGAGCTGGACGAACTCGTCCACGTGCCGCAGCACCGAGGTGCGGCACAGGGCGTTGAACTCCGCGACGCCCATCCTCTCGATGTCGGGCTTGCCGCTGAGCCCCAGTTCTTTCTCCACCGCGAGTTCCACAGGCAGGCCGTGGCAGTCCCACCCGGCACGGCGTGGCACCGAGAAGCCCCGCATCGTCCGGTACCGGGGAAAGAGGTCCTTGAAGACCCTCGCCTCGATGTGGTGGGTGCCCGGCGTGCCGTTGGCGGTCGGCGGACCCTCGTAGAACACCCACGGCGGACCGTCGGCCGTCTGCTCCAGACTCCGGTTGAACACGTTGTTTGCCTGCCACCACTCGATGACCGCACGGTCCATCCCACCAAGGTCGATCTTGGTGGGCAGTGGCACGAATGGTGACTTCGACGGACCGTCCGGCACCGACGTTCTCCCTACACTTCACGTCCGCTCGCACGGGCAGCAGCTCACTGCCCACGCGGGGACGAAGCGCCGGGCGTATGGCCAGGACTCCGCGGTACCACCCCGCTTGCGCCTCGATGATGCAGGCGCCGCTCGATTTCGCGGCGTGACGTGCCGCGACGTCCGGTTCTACTGGGGCGGCGAAGCTGCCTGTTCTTCCGGAGGCTCCCCGGTGATGGCCGGATCGGTGCCGATGCCGCCCAGCATAGCTGTCCGTGCGTGGGGCCAGTGGCCAGAGCGCTAGGCGTGCAGCCAGATGCGGAGAGGGCCGGTGGTGGTGAAGCCAGCGGAGAGCGCCGACGTCAGGTCCGCTGTGCTTTCGTAGCCGACCAGCGGCGCGTTGGGCACTGTGGCGCACACCGCGCGCCAGATGTCCCGGGGGTTGTCGGTGCGGGTGAACAGGTTGGAGACGCCGTACGGGCCGTCGCCACTGAGCACCGCTCCACCGGTGATCACGCCCCGGTCGTCGTGGCGAGCGAGCACCCGTACGCGGGGGTCGGCCAGGAGCGCGGGGCGGAACAGGTCCCCACCACCTTGAGCCGCCGCCCAGGCCACCAGCTCGTCGGGTGTGGTGACCGGGGCCAGCGGCGTGTCGACAGGTGGTGGCGACGGTGGCCGGTGGATCCACTGGGCGTCGAAGAGCACCCGGAACCCGTACCCGGACAGGTCGAGGTCGGCGAAGCTGTCCTTCACCGACGCGCCGGGCCCCGCGTCGATGCGGGCCAGCACGGCCTCGGCGTCGACGCCCGGCCGCACTGTGACCGCGTCCGGGTACCACTGTGGCGAACGGTGGGGGACCGACCAGGCGTCGGCGTCGGTACGACCGGCCAGCCCGTGGCTGCCGCAGACGATGTCGCACCATTCGGCGTTGTTGCGGGCCGCTGCCACCCGCGCGTCCATGGGCATGATCGGCAGCCTAGGCGGCCCGAGGTGCTGTCAGGGGGCGTAGACCAGGTCCATCGTGTCGGTGTGCCCGGACCAGCGCAGGTCGAGGCGCCAGCAACCGGCCTCGGGCAGGTCGATGATCGACGGACCGGGGCCGCCGGGGACCTCCCGGATCACCCGGGTGTCCGTGCCGTCCAGCCTCGCTGTGATCACCAGGGTTGCCGGTGCGGTCGGGTCGGGCGAGGTCGTGGCGGCGCTGGCCACCCAAAGGATCTTGTTGTTCGACCCGTCCGTCCGGACCTGCCGCAGTGGGTGGGCGAACAGCACCGCCACGATGTCACCCTTCGCGCCGAAGACGTGCGGAACCCGGGCGTCCCCGCTGAACCCGGCGTCCGCCCAGTCCGGCAGGGACCCCGTTTCGATCCGCGCCGCGCAGGCGGTCGCGGTGCTCGCCGTGGTGGCCGCACCCGCCGTCGGCGGCGCTCCGCTGGTCGTGGTCGTGCACCCCGCCAGCAGGACCACCGAGGATGCCAGCGTCAACCTGCCCCAGGAAACCATCTCGCCCCTTCCGGTACGCGTCGACGACTCGTCCACCCTTCCGACACCGCCCACGCCCGCCGGGTTCCTAGCCCAGTGAGCGGGCGATCTCGATCGCCTCGGCCTTGGTGAGGGTGCCCTCAATCCGGTAGCTCACGTCGTCGTCCTGCCAGATCAGGGTCGAGGCGGCCAGTCGGGCGGTCTCCCTGCGGATCTCGCCCGTCCGGTCCACGTAGGACAACGCGTGTGGGCCGTCGACCCAGACGGCGAAGTCGCCGTTCACCTGGACCCAGTTCGCGCCCGGCGGAGTCACCTCCTTGTGGAAGGCCAGGTCGAGGTGACCGTCGAACGCGTCGACGCGCAGTGCGCCCCCGTCGTAGAGCAGCGTCGCCACCCGGTACCGGCCAGTGGCGTCCGGGTCGGCGACCAGCACCTGCTCGGGCGTGCCCAGCCTCGCCGGCAGGCGGATCGGAAACCGCACCGTCCGTTGGGCCTCGCCCAGGGCGACGGCCCGCTGCCCGGGCAGCGGCGACGCGGTGCCGCTGGGCGGCGTCGGGGCGGGCGAGGTGGCGATGCTGACCCCGGCGAAGCGCAGCAGCCCCGTGACGGCGTCGGCGATCGCGGCCCGCGTCGGCGGCAACATCGCCACGAGCAGGGCGACGAGCGCCACCGCGGCGAGCGACCGCCACCGGCGCCGTCGGGGCGCGGGCGTGCCGAGTCGTACGCGGACGCGGGCGGTCACGTCGGGCGGATCGGGGGTGTCCAGCCAGGTGGACAGGTCGCGCAGTTCCCGTTCGAGGTCACCCATGCCGGACCTCCGCACCGTCGAGTAGGCCGCGAAGCTTCGCCAGAGCCCGGGACGTACGCGACTTCACAGTGCCTCGGGGCCAGCCCAGAGCCGCCACCGTCTCCTCCTCGGTGAGATCGAGGAAGAACCGGCAGACGATCACCTCACGGTCCCGTACCGGCAGCTGTCGCAGGGCCTGCACCAGCGATGCCCGGCGCTCCCCGGCGAGGACCGCGCCGACAGCGTCGTCCTCGGCGACCTCGGACGTCGGGTCCGCTGCCGCCGCCCGCAGGACGAGCCCGTCGCGCCGGCCACGGGAGCGGTGCAGGTTACGGGTCTCGTTGGCGACGATCGCGAGCAGCCACGACCGGAAGGACGCGTCACCCCGGTAACGGGACAGCTTCCGGTACGCCTTCACGAACGCCTCCTGGATGACGTCCTCGGAGTCCGAGCCCGCGCCGAGCAGCACCGCGGTCCGGTACGCGGACGCGGTGTGCCGGGCGACCAGGAGGTTGTACGCCTCCAGGTCACCTGCCCGAGCGCGGGTGACGAGTGCCTCGTCGTCCAGGGGGGCCTCCGTTCGGATCACACTCATGACACCGCCCACCCGCTGCGGGTTCCACACGGACTTCTCGATGCAGGTCAGCTCTCTCCCATCCGGCGTGCAGCGTATTGCCAGGAACCGGTGCTGCACTGGAGGGACGTCGAGGAGAGGGGCGGGGCATGAGCTGGTTCAACCGCCGGTCACGGGGTGCCGAGGCGACCCCGACGAAGCTGGACCGGGAGGCGACCCGCGACGACCTCGCGGCGCTGGAGGAGTTCGTGGCCACCCGGCGCGGGGTGGAGTTCTACCTGGAACCGGAGACGACCGCTACGGACACCACAGTGATGGCGATCGCCCACGACGGCGAGTGGATCCGTCGTCGTACCGGAACGCCCCGCGCGGCCGGGTCCATCGCCCGCAAGCACGCGGTGCCGCTGTACGAGGCGGCGCGCACCGGCTACCCGGAGCGGATGCGGACCTGGAGCCGGGCCCACCCGGAACGCCACGCCCGCTGAGGCCAGGTCAGTGCGGCTGGGCCGGCACGGGTTCGTGGAGGGCGGTAGCGCGGGCCTGCACCAGTCGGAATTCGGGCGAGGTGACAGTTCGTAACGTCACGGCGAGCACCAGGACGCAGAGACCTGCTCCGCCCCAGAAGACCGCTCTGACGCTGACCAGTTCCGCGGTGAGGCCGGCGACCAGAGCCCCGAGCGGCATCGAACCCCAACTGGTCAGGCGGCTGACCCCGCTGTAGCGCCCCATCATCTCGTCGGGCACGACGAGTGCGCGCAGCGAGCTGTAGGTGACGTTCCACGCGCCGGAGCCGGCGCCGCCCAGGACGGTCGCCGCGGCGACCAGCCGGGGCGACGAGGTGATCGCCGGTGCCGCCAGCAGTACGGCGAAGCTCGCCATCGACGCGGCGAGGACGACCCGCCGTCCGAGGCGGCGGGTGAGAAAGGGTGCGGCGGAGGCTCCCCCCACGCCGCCCACTCCCAGGGCTCCGATCAGCAGGCCGTATTCCGCGTGGCTCAGGTTCATCGGTCCGGGTGCGATCGCGTAGACGGCGATGACCGCCATCCAGGCCGCCCAGCACCCGCTCGCCGCACCGGCCACCAGCAGCAGGGACCGCAGAATTCTTGCCTGCCACACGTACCGGATGCCCTCGCGGATGTCGACGCGGAGGCCCGGAAGCTTCGCCCTCGGTCCGGGGTGACCGCTGCTGCGGTAGTGACCGGTCATGACTGCCAGTGCGAGTAGTGCGCCTGCGTAACCGACGCCGCCGGCACCGAGTGCCACGGCCAGTCCGGCGGCGGCGAGCAGGCCACCCAGCGGGGGCCCGATGAACTCGTTGGCCGCGGTCTCGGTCGCTGTCAATTTCGCGAACGCGGATTCCATGCGACTGCGGGGTATGACCATCGGCACGACCGACATCCGGGTGGTGTCGGCGAAAACCTCGGCGGTGCCGAGGAGCAGCGCCCCCGCGTACAGGCCGGCCAGCGGGAGGGCGTCCACGAGGATGGCGCCCACGAGCACGGCGAGGAGCAGGGCGCGCGCGGCGGCCATCTTCATGATCAGGCGCCGGCGGTCCACCCGGTCGGCGAGGGCACCGGCGGGCAGTGCGAACAGCAACCAGGGCAGGGTGTTGGCCAGGGTGGCACCGGCGACCAGCGCAGGGGAGTTCGTCATCGAGACGGCCACCAGAGGCACTGTCAGCTTGACGACGCCGTCAGCCAGGTTGGTGATGGCGGCACCGGCCCACAGGGCGTTGAAGTTCCGCGTGCTCACTGTCGTCGGGTCGCCTGGTTGGGTGTCGCTGTGCATGGCCAGGAGCTTGCGACATCCTGCGGCGCCTCCCTAGAGTTTCGACTGGAGGCGAAAAGTGGCGGTGTTCCTGGTCGACGCCGAAGTGATGGCGCAGGCGCGTTTCGGCACCTCGCAGCTCACCGAGACGTTGGGGGCGCTGAATATCCTGCGCAGGGCTCAGCCGCTTCCGTGGCATCGGGTCTGGCGGGACCAGCATGTCGATGCCTTCCGGGGCTATCTCGACGGTGACCCGGTGACCCGGGCCATCCTGGCGCACGCCATGTCGTCCTCCTGGATGGCCGACTTCCTGACGGTGCCTCCCGCCCGTCCGGACATGACGCTGGACGACGAACTCGTGGAGCTCGAATCGCTGCCGGATGACCGGATCCGTGCCGATCTGGCCCACGTACGTTCTCCGCTGGCTGCGGAACTGCGCGCTTCGGGGTTGGCGAGCCGGACGGCCGCTCTCCTGCGCTGGGTCTGGCACCACACCATTGAGGCGGACTGGCCGCGCCGGCAGTCGGTGCTGCGCGCCGACGTGGTGTCCCGGATCTCCCGGCTGGGCCGGGACGGATGGTCCGGGGTCCTCAACGACATGCGGCCCGGCACGCGCTGGCTGGGCAACGGCCGGCTGCAGGTCGAGGAGCGGCCCTACCCACCGTCCGACGTGCGCAGCGGGACGCTGACGTTCTTCGCGGCCCACTGCCGGGGAGGCTGGATCTCCTGGAGGTTGCCCGACCGCTTCGGGATCGTCTACCCGGTGACCGGGGTCTTCACGCAGGCGGCTCTCACCACCCCGGATCCACTGCGCCGCCTGCTCGGGAACGCGCGGAGCACGATTCTGGTGCAGGCGGCTGAGCCGGTCAGCACCACGGCCGTGGTCGCCGCGACCGGGCTGCCGCTCGGTACCGTCGGTGGTCACCTGCGCGTGCTGACGGATGCCGGTCTGCTCCAGAAGCGCCGGTCAGGCCGGGAGGTCCTCTACTGGTGGACGGATGCGGCCCGGACGCTGGTGGCCGGGGCCTTATCGTTCTGACGGGACCCGGCGTGTCGGCCCATGCTGCCCGCACTCGGTACCGGGAGGGCCTGGATCAGGCGCCCTCGACGGCCGAGGCCGTCCTCCGGCCGGCGCAGATGTGCCGGCGGCGGGTAGAAGCATCGCAGTCACCCTTGAAGGTCAGCGCGCCGGGCTGGAGTGTCAGCATGAGGTTCTGCGCCAGGTCGACGGCCTCCTGTGCGAGGGGGAGGAGGCGGGCGTGGTCGGTCATAGCTGGCGGCTGCGATCCCAGAGCGAGCTGAACATCTCGTCGAATATCGGGTAGAGGCCGGAGGGGTCAGTGCTGCGCTCGATGACCGTCGCCGGGCAGTCGACGCCCCGCATCTGCGGTAGGTAGTGCTGAACAACGCAGAGCCGGTCATCGATCAAAGCACGTTGGCGCGAACGGGCTCGTCGTAGACGCCGGTCGTCCCGACCTTGCCATGATGCACAGCCGTCTTCTCGGCTGGCTGTCGCTGACCCGCCACCCGCGCCGATTTGGGCACGAGTAGCCCGGGGCTGACCGGGGCGGACTGAATCGTCCACGACATCAGCTCCAAAGGGCGTCGCACCCGCACTGCCCCCGGCAGGGGACCACGCCGCCAACGACCAACCAGCCCAGCAGCCCGCCGCAGCGGCGGACGACAACCTCGCGCGCCGATATTTCCGCAGGTCAATGTGGTGAGAACGGGCGTGCGACGGCGGGGTCCGCGTTGACCGGCGACGCGGCGGTGTGGCAGCATTCGCGGCCTGACGGCAGTGAAGGAAGTCGGTGCGATTCCGACGCGGTCCCGCCACTGTCACCGGGGAGCGATCCCCCCTCGTGAGTCACGGCCGTGTGTCTGCGGTTGGAAGGCCGGGGGAGAGCGTCGATCCGGAAGCCAGGATACTTCGGCCGTCGGACGTACCCCAGGGCGTGGACACCCGAGGAGGACCCGATGACGCACGGCGTCTCATTCATCGACGATTATCGTCGTATCGCGCTCCAGGCAGTGCATTCCAAGGGCACCGGCCACCGGCACCGCTGAGCTGATCGCCCGGCGCTGACCGGCCCCGACCCATGCGTCGGTGCGCCGTTCGCTCGGGCCGTCGTACCGGCTGACGCCGTACCCACCCGTATCGCCCCGGTCGCCTCAGTGAGGGCCCAGGGCGTCACTTTCCGGAGCCTGCCGTGCGCATCCTGCTGCTGTCCACCGCCGACACCGACCTGCTGGCCGCCCGCGCCAGCGGCGCCGACTACCGGTTGGCCAACCCCGCCCGAGTTACCGCCGAGGAGGTGCCCGCCCTGCTCGACGAGGTCGCCCTCGTCGTCGTACGCCTGCTCGGCGGTCGGCAGGCGTGGCCGGACGGCCTCGCTGCGGTGCTCGCCACCGGCGTGCCGACGGTGGTCCTCGGCGGTGAGGCGCTACCCGACGCGGAGCTGATGGCCATCTCCACAGTGCCATCCGGGGTCGTCAGCCAGTCGCTGGCGTATCTGACGGAGGGCGGCCCGGACAACCTCGGGCAGTTGGCCCGGTTCCTCTCCGACACGGTGCTGCTCACCGGCGAGGGGTTCGCCGCACCCACGCCCACCCCTGCGTACGGGGTACACGGCGAACACCCCGCCGCTCCGGACCGGCCCACAGTGGGGATCGTCTTCTACCGGGCGCATGCGCTGGCCGGCAACACCGACTTCGTCGACGTGCTCGCGGACGCGGTCCACAGAGCTGGCGGCAACCCGCTGCCGATCTTCTGCGGCTCGCTGCGCGGGCTGACCGCGGGCACCGGCCCACTCGGGCTCTTCGCCCGCTGTGACGCGCTGCTGGTCACGGTCCTCGCGGCCGGCGGCGCGGTCGCCGCCGACGCCTCCGGTGGCGGCGACGAGGACGCCTGGGACGTGGGCGCCCTGGCCGCCCTGGACGTGCCGGTCATCCAGGCCCTCTGCCTCACCAGCACCCGCGCGCAGTGGGCCGACAGCGACGCCGGTCTGTCCCCCCTGGACGCCGCCATGCAGGTGGCCATCCCCGAGTTCGACGGCCGGATCGTCACAGTGCCGTTCTCGTTCAAGCAGATCGACGCCGACGGCCTCTCGGTCTACGCCGCCGACCCCGAGCGGGCCGCCCGGGTCGCCGGGATCGCGGTGCGCCACGCCCGGCTGCGGTACGTGCCGCACGCCGACAAGCGCGTCGCCGTGGTGCTCAGCTCGTACCCCACCAAGCACTCCCGGGTCGGTAACGCCGTCGGGTTGGACACCCCGGCCTCGGCGGTCCGGCTGTTCGCCGCGCTGGCCGAGGCCGGCTACGACCTGGGTGACACGCCACCGCCGGACGACGGCGACGCGCTGATCCACGCGCTGATCGCCGCCGGTGGTCACGACGTGGAGTGGCTCACCCCGGAGCAGTTGGCCGCCGCCGAGGCCCGGATACCGGGGCCGACGTACCGGCGCTGGTTCGACCAGGTCCCGGCCGAGCTGCGCGAGCGGATGCGGGAGCACTGGGGTGAGCCACCGGGCGAGCTGTACACCGAGGGCGGCGACATCGTGCTCGCCGGGCTGCGCTTCGGCAACGTGGTGCTGCTGATCCAGCCACCCCGCGGCTTCGGGGAGAACCCGATCGCCATCTACCACGACCCGGACCTGCCGCCGAGTCACCACTACCTGGCCGCGTACCGCTGGCTGGCCTCGCCGGCCGCGGACGGCGGCTTCGGCGCGGACGCCGTGGTGCACCTGGGCAAGCACGGCACCCTGGAGTGGCTGCCCGGCAAGGGCCTCGGTCTGGCCGCCGGCTGTGCGCCCGACGCGGTCCTCGGCGACCTGCCGCTGGTGTACCCGTTCATCGTCAACGACCCCGGCGAGGGCACCCAGGCCAAGCGGCGGGCGCACGCCGTGGTCGTCGACCACCTGGTCCCGCCGATGGCCCGTGCCGAGACCTACGGCGACCTGGCCAAACTGGAACAACTGCTCGACGAGTACGCGACAGTGCAGGCCCTCGACCCGGCCAAGGTGCCCACAGTGCGAGCCCAGATCTGGGACCTGGTGCGCGCCGCCGAACTGCACCACGACCTGCACGCCGAGGCGATGCCCGACGCGGACGACTTCGACGACTTCGTGCTGCACCTCGACGGGTACCTGTGCGAGGTCAAGGACGTCCAGATCCGCGACGGGCTGCACATCCTCGCCGACGCTCCCACCGGCGAACCCCGGGTCAACCTGGTCCTGGCGGTGCTGCGCGCCCCGCAGATCTGGGGCGGCGCCCGGGCCCTGCCCGGCCTGCGACAGGCACTCGCCGTCGCGTACTCCCTCGACGAGCAGGAACTGCTCGCGTCACCGGGACAACGGCTGGCGTTGCCCGCGGCGCTGACCGACGTGGTGGACGGGCCGGCCGGCACCGCCGCCGACGCGATCGACCTCATCGAGGCCCTCGCGCGGCGGCTGGTCATCGGCATGGAGACCCTGGACTGGGCCGTGGACACTGTCGACGCCGTAGTGGCCGAGGTGACCGGTCGCTCGATCCCGGACGTCGCCGCGGTGCTGCACTTCGCCGCCACCGAGCTGGTGCCCAGACTGGACCGGACCACCGACGAGCTGACAAACACCCTCGGCGCGCTGGACGGACGGTTCGTGCCGCCCGGCCCGTCCGGCTCACCCACCCGGGGCCTGGTCAACGTGCTGCCGACCGGCCGCAACTTCTACTCCGTCGACCCGAAGGCCATCCCCAGCCGCAACGCCTGGGACGTCGGGGTGGCCCTCGCCGACTCGCTGCTGGCCCGGCACCTCGCCGACACCGGGGCGTACCCCCGCTCGGTGGGGTTGACAGTGTGGGGCACCAGCGCGATGCGGACCCAGGGCGACGACATCGCCGAGGTGCTCGCGCTGCTGGGCTGCCGGCCGGTCTGGGACGACAGGTCCCGGCGGGTGACCGGCGTCGAGGTGGTGCCGACCGCCGAGCTGGGCCGGCCCCGCGTCGACGTCACGGTGCGCATCTCCGGCTTCTTCCGCGACGCGTTTCCGCACGTGGTGGCGCTTCTCGACGACGCCATCCGGCGCGTCGCCGCCCTTGACGAGCCGGACGAGGAGAACTATCTGCGGGCGCACGTCGCCGCCGACCTCGCCGAGCACGGCGACGAGCGGCGGGCCACCGCCCGGATCTTCGGCTCCAAGCCCGGCGCGTACGGTGCGGGGCTGCTGCCCCTGATCGACGCACGGACCTGGCGCAGCGACGCCGACCTGGCCGAGGTGTACGCGGTGTGGGGCGGCTACGCGTACGGCCGGGGCCTGGACGGCCGGGAGGCGCGCGCCGACATGGAGCGCTCGTTCGCCCGGATCGCGGTTGCGGTGAAGAACCAGGACACCCGCGAGCACGACATCGTCGACTCCGACGACTACTTCCAGTACCACGGCGGGATGGTGGCGATGGTCCGCCACCTCACCGGCACCTCACCGCAGGCGTACGTGGGTGACTCGGCGATGCCACACGACGTGCGTACCCGCACGCTGGGCGAGGAGACCCGGCGGGTGTTCCGGGCCCGGGTGGTCAACCCGAAGTGGATCGCCGCGATGCGCCGGCACGGCTACAAGGGCGCGTTCGAGCTGGCGGCCACAGTGGACTACCTGTTCGGCTACGACGCCACAGCCGGCGTGGTCGACGACTGGATGTACGAGCACCTGGCCGCCGCGTACCTCTTCGACGAGACCACCCGGGAGTTCCTGGAGAAGTCCAACCCGTGGGCGTTGCGTGGCATCACCGAGCGGCTGTTGGAGGCCGCCGACCGGGGGCTGTGGGCCAAGCCGGAGCCGGCCACCCTCGACCGGCTTCGCGACACGTACCTGGCCAGTGAGGGCGATCTGGAGGACCGGGCATGACCGCGACCTACCCGTTCAGCGCGGTGCTCGGCATGGCCGACATGCGGCTGGCGTTGCTGCTCAACGCGGTCTCCCCGGCGATCGGCGGGGTGCTGGTCCGGGGCGAGAAGGGCACCGCCAAGTCCACCGCCGTGCGGGCCCTCGCCGCGCTGCTACCCCCGGTGCGCCGGGTGGTGGGCTGCCGCTTCGGCTGTGATCCGGCCGAGCCCGACCCGGCCTGCCCGGACGGCCCGCACCCGACCGACGCCGCCGCCGAGACCCGTCCGGCCCGCCTCGTGGAGCTGCCGGTGGGCGCCGCCGAGGACCGGGTGGTCGGCGCGCTGGACCTGGAGAAGGCGATCGGCGAGGGGGTACGCGCCTTCGAGCCGGGCCTGCTCGCCGCCGCGCACCGGGGCGTGCTCTACGTCGACGAGGTCAACCTGCTGCACGACCACCTCGTCGACCTGCTGCTCGACGCGGCGGCGATGGGCCGCAGCCACGTCGAGCGGGAGGGCGTCTCGGTCAGCCACGCGGCCCGCTTCCTGCTGGTCGGCACGATGAACCCGGAGGAGGGGGAGCTGCGCCCGCAGCTGCTCGACCGGTTCGGGCTCACAGTGGAGGTGGGCGCCAGCCGGGACCCGGAGGTCCGCGTCGAGGTGGTCCGCCGCCGGCTGGCCGCCGACGCGGACCCGGTCGGCTTCGCCGCCCGCTGGGCCGATGCCGACGCGGAGATCGCCGGCCAGGTGGCCGCCGCCCGCCGCCGACTTCCCGAGGTACGACTGCCGGACGCCGCGTTGCGGCAGATCGCCGAGGTGTGCGCGGCGTTCGACGTGGACGGGATGCGGGCCGACATCGTCACCGCCCGGACCGCCCTCGCCCACGCCGCCTGGCACGGCCGGGACCGGGTCACCATCGACGACGTCCGGGTGGCGGCCCGGCTGGCCCTGCCGCACCGCCGCCGCCGCGACCCGTTCGACACCCCGGGGCTGGACGAGAAGCGCCTCGACGAGGCGTTGCAGCGGGCCCAGGACGCCCACCCCGACGACCCGGACGACGCCGGCCCCGACGACAGTGGCCCGGACGGCGGCGGACCGCAGGGCGGCGGTCCGGACGGCGGTGGCCCGGCCGGTGCTGGCCCGGCCGGTGGCGGACCAAACGAGGGCGGCCCGAGTGGCGGCGGACCGCAGGGCGGCAACGGCTTCGACGATTGTGAGCCCGGGTCGACGGAGCACTCGACGGCGCGGAACGGCGCTGGCCCGGACGGGCGCACCGACGGCCCCGACGGCTGGCCGCAGCACCAGCAGGGCGCCCGGGGTGACGACGACGGCTGGCCGCAGCACCAGCAGGGCGACCGGGGCGGCGACGGCCAGAACTCGCGCCCGCGCGGTGGCCGGCCTTCGGCGACCGGTGACGACGACCCGAACGGCGGCGGGAAGTCCCAGCCGGTGGCCGTACCCCGGGGCGGGCTGAAAGCGCGGGTGCTCACCGCGCCCGGCCTGGGTGACGGGGTGCCGGGCAGACGGTCGCGGGCCCGTACCGGGCGCGGCCGCACCACCGGCGCCCGGGTACCGGCGGGTCGGGTCGGTGCGCTGCACCTGCCGGCCACGATCCGCGCCGCCGCTCCGCACCAGGCGGCCCGGGGCCGGCTCACCGGTCCGCTGCGGCTGCGCCGCGACGACCTGCGCGAGGCGGTTCGTGAGGGGCGCGAGGGCAACCTGGTGCTGTTCGTGGTGGACGCGAGCGGATCGATGGGCGCCCGACAGCGGATGGCAACAGTGAAGGACGCGGTGCTTGCCCTGCTCACCGACGCGTACCAGCGGCGGGACAAGGTCGCGGTCATCGCGTTCCGGGGCGCCGGCGCCCGGACCCTGCTGCCGGCTACCTCGTCGGTGCTGGCCGCCTCGACCCGGCTGGCCGAGCTACCCACCGGCGGGCGTACGCCGCTGGCCGAGGGGCTGCTCGCCGCCGCGGACCTGTTGCGGGTGGAGCGCCTGCGCGACCCGAAGCGCCGCCCACTGGTCCTCATCGTCACCGACGGGAGAGCCACCGCTGGCACTCGTCCCCTCGATCGAGCGGCGGCAGGGGCGGCGGTCCTGGCCGCCACCGGCGCACCGTGCGTGGTCGTCGACTGCGAATCCGGCCCGGTCCGCCTGCACCTTGCCGCCCGCCTGGCCACCCAGCTGAAGGCCCCCCGAACCCCAGTGGAAGCCCTCACCCACCCCCGCGATCTTGCACTTCCTGTCGCGGCATAAGGGACCAAACGCACGTATGACCAACCGAAACCGCAAGATCGCGGGAGAGGCGGGCGCGGGAGTGCTCGCGGGACGGGGGACGGGCTGATGCCGCAGGGACAACCGAGTTCGGTGCCCGCTGACGGGTTGACGACCCGGCAGCGGCGGCATCGGCCATTGTTGATCGTTCACACCGGAGAAATGAAGGGGAAGTCCACTGCGGCCTTCGGGCTGGCGCTGCGGGCCTGGACCGCTGGGCTCCCGGTCGGGGTGTTCCAGTTCGTCAAGAGCGCCAAGTGGCGGGTGGGGGAGGAGAACGCCTTCCGGGCGCTCGGCGAGGTCCACGAGCGCACCGGCCAGGGTGCGCCGGTGGCCTGGCACAAGATGGGCGAGGGCTGGTCCTGGATCCAGCGCGGCGGCGACGCCGACCACGCCGCCGACGCCCTGGAGGGCTGGCGGCAGATCCAGCGTGACCTGGCCACCGAGCGCTACGGGCTGTACGTGCTGGACGAGTTCACCTACCCGATGAAATGGGGCTGGGTGGACGTGGACGAGGTGGTCGCCACACTGGCCGACCGCCCCGGCTTCCAACACGTCGTGATCACCGGCCGGGACGCCGACCCGCGCCTGGTCGCCGCCGCCGACCTGGTCGCCGAGCTGACGAAGGTCAAGCACCCGATGGACGCCGGCCAGAAGGGCCAGAAGGGCATCGAGTGGTGAGCGCGCAGTGGGCGCTGCCCCGGGTGGTGGTCGCCGCGCCGGCCAGCGGCCACGGCAAGACCACTGTGGCGACCGGGCTGCTCGCCGCGCTGCGCCGACGGGGCCTGACGGTCAGTCCGCACAAGGTCGGCCCCGACTACATCGACCCCGGCTACCACGCCCTCGCCGCCGGGCGAGCAGGGCGCAACCTCGACCCGTTCCTGGTCGGAGCCGACCGGGTCGCCCCCCTGCTGCGACACGGCGCCAGCGTCCCCACGCCCGCCGACATCGCCGTGGTCGAGGGCGTCATGGGCCTGCACGACGGCGCTGTGGGCCGCCGCGACTACGCCTCCACCGCGCACGTCGCCCGGCTGATCGAGGCACCCGTGCTGCTGGTGCTGGACACCACCGCGCAGGGCCGGTCGGCCGCCGCACTCACCCTCGGCATGGCCACGTTCGATCCGGCGGTACGGATCGGCGGGGTGATCCTCAACCGGGTCGGCTCACCCCGACACGAGACGCTGCTGCGCGACGCCCTCGCCGAGGTCGGCGTACCGGTGCTCGGGGCGGTCACCCGTGCCGCCGAGGTGACCGCGCCGGCCCGGCACCTCGGGCTGGTACCGGTCGCCGAGCGGGCACCCGAATCCGTAGCGATCGTCACCGCGCTCGCCGAACTCGTCGAGGCCACTGTGGACCTCGACGCCATGCTCGCCCTGGCCCGGACCGCCCCGCCGCTGACCACCCCGGCGTGGGACCCGGTCGCCGCCGTCGGCGGGCCGGCCGGCGTCGAGCGGCCACGGGTCGCCCTCGCCGGTGGTCCGGCCTTCACCTTCTCGTACGCGGAGACCGCCGAACTGCTCACCGCGGCCGGCGCGGACGTCGTCACCGTCGACCCGCTGCGTGACCCGGCGCTGCCCACCGGCACCCGGGCGGTGGTGATCGGCGGCGGCTTCCCCGAGGCGTACGCGCAGACGCTGGCCGACAACACGGCGCTCCGCGCCGAGTTGGCCGACTTCGACGGGCCGATCGTGGCCGAGTGCGCCGGGCTGCTCTACCTCGGGCGGTCCCTGGACGGCGTACCGATGTGCGGTCGACTGGACCTGACCGCCCGGATGACCGACCGGCTCACCCTCGGCTACCGCGAGGCACTGGCCGTCACCGACTCCCCGGTGGCGCGCGCCGGCGAGCCGGTACGCGGCCACGAGTTCCACCGCACCACCACCGACCCGGGGCACGGCGACGCACCGGCGTGGCGCTGGAACGACACCGAGCACGGCTTCGTCGCCGGCCGGGTGCACGCGTCCTACCTGCACACCCACTGGGCCGGCCACCCGGACGCGGCCCGTCGACTGGTCGAGGCGTGCCGATGAGCGCCGACGCCACGCTCACCGGGGTCGGCGTCGGCCCGGGCGACCCGGAACTGCTCACCGTCAAGGCGGTGCGGCTGCTGCGCGAGGCCGACCTGGTCTTCGTACCCGTGATGGCGGACCGGGTCGCGCCCACAGCGACCGCCGGTGCGACGCCGCCGGGTGTGGACGCCGGGCGGGCCGAGGCGACTGTGCGCTCCCACGTCGCGGCGGAGCGGCTGCGCCGACTGCCGTTCGCGCTGGACGACCGGGGTGGGGTGACCGCGCGCCGGGCGGCAGCCTGGGACGACGCCGCCCGGATGGTGGTCGAGGCGATCGACGCGGGCGCGCGGTCCCTCGCGTTCGCCACCATCGGCGACCCGAACATCTACTCCACCTTCGGTTACCTGGCCCAGAGCGTCCGCGCGCTGCGCCCGGCGGTGCGGGTGGCGACAGTTCCCGGCGTCACCGCGATGCAGGAGCTGGCGGCCCGCAGCGGCACCCCGCTCTGTGAGGGACGCGAACCGCTCACCCTGTTGCCGGCCACCGCCGGCCTGGCGCTCTTCGCTGACGCCCTAGCCGGGCCGGGCACCGTCGTCGCCTACAAGGGCTGGCGACGGCACCCGGAACTGCTCGCCGAACTGCGCCGGCAGGGCCGCCTCGACGACGCCGTGCTCGGACGCAGCCTGGGGCTGCCCGGTGAACGCATCGGGCCGATCGACGACACCGAGCACGACCTGCCGTACCTGTCGACGCTGCTGGTCCCGGCCCGCCGCGAGCACCGAGGAGGAAAGCTGTGACCAGCGACGGCAAGGTGTGGTTCGTCGGAGCCGGCCCCGGGGCGGCGGATCTGCTGACACTGCGGGCCGCCCGGGTCATCGCCGAGGCGGACATCGTGATCTGGGCGGCCAGCCTGGTGCACGCCGACGTGCTCGACCACGCCCGAGCGGGCGCGGAGATCGTCGACTCGTCGCAGCTACCCATCGAGGGTGTGCTGCCGCTCTACCAGCGCGCCGCAGAACAGGGGCTGAGCGTGGCCCGGATCCACTCCGGAGACCCGGGGCTGTGGGGTGCGGTGCAGGAGCAACTGGACGTGTGCCGGGCGCTCGACCTGGCCGTCGAGATCGTGCCCGGGGTGTCCTCGTTCACCGCCGTCGCGGCGATCGTCGGGCGCGAGCTGACAGTGCCCGAGGTGGCCCAGTCGGTCATCCTCACCCGCCTCGAAGGCGGCAAGACCCCGATGCCGCCCGGCGAGCGGGTCCGCGACTTCGCCCGGCACGGCACCACGATGGCGCTGTTCCTCTCCGCCGCCCGCTCCGGGCAGGTGCAGGCCGAGCTGCTGGCCGGCGGCTACCCGGAGGACACCCCGGCCGTGGTGGCGTACCAGGCGACCTGGCCCGACGAACTGGTGGTGCGCTGCACCGTGGGCACCCTGGAGGCGACTGTCAAGCAGCACAAGCTGTGGAAGCACACCCTCTTCCTGGTCGGCTCGGCCCTGGCCGCCGAGGGCACCCGCTCGCACCTCTACCACCCCGGGCACTTCCACACCTTCCGCCGGGCCGAGCCGACCGCCCGCGCCGAGCTGCGCCGCCAGGCCGGCGCCCGCACCGGGGGGACAGCCACACCGGGGCACACACCATGACGTACGCCGAGCCGCCGCTGCGCGAGCCGGACCTGCCGCGTACCGCGAAGGTCCGGCCCACCGCGCTGCGCACCGGCTGGACCACCGGCGCGTGCGCCACGGCGGCGGCGAAGGCCGCGGTCACCGCGCTGGTCACCGGAACCACCCAGCAGGAGGTGGAGATCGGGCTGCCCGCCGGACGCCGGGTGCGCTTCCCGGTGGAGCGCTGCGAGGTGACCGGCACCCCACCGGTCCGGGCCGAGGCGGTGGTGGTCAAGGACGCCGGGGACGACCCCGACGTCACCCACGGCGCCGAGCTGACCGCCACTGTGAACTGGACCGACGTCCCCGGGCTGCGGCTGGCCGGCGGTGCCGGCGTCGGCACCGTCACCAAGCCCGGCCTCGGGCTCGCGGTCGGCGGCCCGGCGATCAACGACACCCCCCGCCGGATGATCGGCGAAGCGGTCGCCGAGGTGGTCGACCTCAGCGAGGTCGGAGTCGGGGTGGTCATCAGCGTGCCCCGGGGAGAGATCATGGCCCGCAAGACCACCAACCGGCGGCTCGGCATCCTCGGCGGCATCTCGATCCTCGGCACCACCGGGATCGTCCGCCCCTTCTCCACCGCGTCGTGGCGGGCCAGCGTCGTGCAGGCCGTGCACGTGATGGCCGCCCAGGGCGAGCCGACAGTGGTGCTCTGCACCGGCGGGCGTACCGAGCGGGCCGCCCGCGCGCTCCTGCCCGACCTGCCCGAGGTCTGTTTCGTCGAGGTCGGCGACTTCACCGGCGCCGCGGTGACTGCCGCCGTGGGTGACGCGATGACCGGTGTGGTCTTCGTCGGCATGGCCGGCAAGCTCGCCAAACTCGCGGCCGGCATCCTGATGACCCACTACACCCGCTCTACTGTGGACCTCTCCCTGCTCGGCGCCGTGACTGCCGAGGCCGGCGGCGACCCCTCGCTCGTCGCCGCCGTGACCGAGGCGAACACCGGGCGGCACGCGTACGAGCTGTGGGAGGCCGCCGGGCTGCTCGGCCCGGCCGGCGACCTGCTCTGCCAGCGGGTCCGCCAGGTGCTGCGGCGCTTCGCCGGGCCGACGGTCACAGTCGACGTGGCGATGGTCGACTTCGCCGGAGCGCACGTCGTCGCCTCGTCCGGCCGGTGGCCCCGATGACGCGGATGGCCCCGATGACGCCGGTGACCCCCGTGACAGTGGTCGGCCTGGACGCGACGGGCGCACCGCCGCACCCCACGCTCGCACCGGTGCTGGCCACCGCGGGGCTGGTGGTCGGGGCCGCCCGGCACTTGGCCGCGGTGCCCGTACCGGCCGTCGCGGACACCGTCACCCTCGGGCCGCTCGCCCCCGCCCTGCGCCGCCTCGCCGAGGCCGTCGACGCCGGGGTGCCGGCCGTGGTGCTGGCCAGCGGCGATCCCGGCCTGTTCGGCATCGTCCGGCGGCTGCGCGCGGCCGGGCTGCCGCTGCGGGTGGTGCCGGCGGTGTCCAGTGTGGCCGCCGCGTTCGCCCGCGCCGGCCTGCCCTGGGACGGCGCCGCAGTGGTCACCGCGCACGGGCGCGACCCCCGAGCCGCAGTGAACGCCTGCCGGGCGCTGCCACTGGTCGCGGTGCTCACCGCGCCCGGCGCCGGCGCGGCCGAGCTGGGCGCCGGCCTGATCGGCTGGTCCCGCCGCCTGCTGGTCGCCGAGCACCTGGGCACCGCCGCCGAACGGATCCGCGCGGTCACCCCCGAGCAGGCCTCCGCCGGGACCTGGGCCGACCCGCACGTCCTGCTCAGCCTCGCCGACCCCGTACCGGCCGCGCCCGCCGACGCCGACGTCGTACCCGTCGGGTCTGCGGACGCCGCGCCCACCGATGCCGCGCCCGATCCGGTCGCACCCGGCGGGATGCGCGCCGACAACCAGCCCGCCGCCGCGCCGGCCGGCGGCTGGGCGCTGCCGGAGGACCGGTACGCCCACCGCGACTCCATGATCACGAAGTCGGAGGTGCGTGCCCTCGTCGTCGCCCGGCTGCGGCCCCGACTGGGCCGGCTGATCTGGGACATCGGGGCGGGCAGCGGCTCGGTCGGCATCGAGTGCGCACTGCTCGGCGCGGCAGTGCTCGCCGTCGAACAGGACTCCGAGGCCGGCGCGACCGTCCAGGCCAACGCCGCCGCGCACGCCGTGCACGTCCGGCTCGTTACCGGACGTGCCCCGGCGGCGCTGGCCGACCTCCCCGAGCCCGACGCGGTCTTCGTCGGCGGTGGCGGCGTCGACGCCGCGGCGGATCTGACCACCGCACCCGGGGCGCGAACTCGACGTGGCGGGCCAACTGAGCG